>NZ_JBHWIV010000017.1:0-124355 GCF_042731675.1 Kitasatospora sp. NPDC059827
GAACCCACCCGCCCCCTGCCGACCGGCGCCGGGCCCGGTTCAGAGCTCGCCGTGGGCGAGCTGTTCCAGCGCCGCCCGGATCAGCGGTTCGTGCTGGTGCGCCGTGAGCCGGCGGTGGTACTGCCGGGCCAGGCCCGGCGGGAGGGTGCCGGAGACGCGGGTGTCGGCGGCAAGGGTGTCGGCGGCGAGGTCGAAGCCTCCCGCCGCCCCGGGTACGTGCAGGTGCGCAGGCGCCCACAGGCACGTACAGGTGTGCGCGCTACGGCGCGAGGCGGTCCGGCAGCGCCACCGCGTGCAGGCAGGGGTGCCGCCCCGTGCCGTCCGGGGCGGACAGGACGGTGGCGACCTCGCCGATGATCTCCACCCGGAGGTCGCCGACGTGGTTCGTCCAGACCGGTCCGCCGCCGGGGCCCACGGCCTCGGTGATGCGGACCACGACGACCGGCGGCGGAGCGTGCCCGCCGATCGACCCGGGCAGGGTCACCGCGTAGCGGCGTTCAAGGCTCTTCATGGCCGGCCTCCTCGTCGGATTCCCCGCCCGATGGCGTCGATTCTCCTCCGAGGTCGGGCCGTCGCATACGAACGGTGACCGTCTTCGCAGCACCCTTCGGCCCGGCACGGTGCCGGGCCCCGGAATCGATGGTTACCCGGGCACCTACCCGGTCAGGGCCGATGCACACGCCCGTACGCACCACACGCACCACACGGACCGGCCGGGCGGGCGCACCGGCCGGGCGCGGGCCCTGGTGCGAGCGGTCCGGACCGGGCAGGCTGCTCCTGCCCGCTCCGGTCGTCCGGACCGGGCGCAGCCGCCCAGCCGCCAACCGTTCAGCCGCCCCACTGCCCCACCGCCCCACCGCCCCACCGCCCCGCCGTACGAAAGCGAGACCGTGACCGTGACCATGAGCGACGACCCCCGAGCCGGCACCGTCGACGGGCTGCTGCGCCGGAGCGCCCGCCGGGCCCCCGACCGCGTCGCCCTCACCTTCGCCGACCGCAGCTGGACCTACCGGCAGCTCGACGAGGCGGTCAGCCGCGCCGCCGGGCACCTGCTCGGGCTCGGGCTGCGGCCCGGCGACCGGGTCGCCGCGTACGGGCGCAACTCTGACGCCTACGCGATCGCCTTCCTCGCCTGCGCCCGGGCCGGACTGGTGCACGTCCCGGTCAACCACGCCCTCACCGGCGAGGAACTGCGCTACCTGCTCGGCCAGTCCGGCACCCGCGCGGTGCTCAGCGACCCGGCGCTCGCGCCGGAGGTCGAGCGGGTCCGGGACGGCCTGGCCGTCGAACACGTGCTGCCCCTGCGGGAGGACCCGGCCGGGCTACCGGGGAGCGGGTCGCCGAAGGCCTCGCTTCCGGGAACCGGGTTCCCGGGGACCGGCCTGCTGGAGGCCGCGTCGGCCGGCCCCGTGCCCGAACTCGGCACCGGTCCGGCCGACACCGAGCTCGCCCAGCTGCTCTACACCTCCGGCACCACCTCCCGCCCCAAGGGCGCGATGATGCCCCACCGCGCCCTGGTGCACGCCTACCTGTCCGCCCTCCACGCCCTCGACCTGCGCGAGGACGACCGGCCGCTGATCTGCATGCCGCTCTACCACTCGGCGGCCCTGCACGTCTTCCTGCTCCCGTACCTCGCCGTCGGCGCCTCCGTCCTGCTGCTGGAGTCGCCCGACATCCCCGAGCTGCTCCGCCGGATCGAGGGCGACCGGATCGGCTCGCTGTTCCTGGCACCGACCGTGTGGGTTCCGCTGGCCAACCACCCGGACCTCGACCGGCACGACCTGTCCTCCCTGCGCAAGGCCCAGTACGGCGCCTCGATCATGCCGGTGGCGGTGCTCGACCGGCTGCGCGCCCGCTACCCGCAGGTCGGCTTCTACAACTGCTTCGGCCAGTCCGAGATCGGCCCGCTGTCCACGGTGCTCCGGCCGGAGGAGCACCTCGACCGCCCGGCCTCCTGCGGACGCCCGGTGCTGTTCGTGGAGACCCGCGTCGTGGACCGGACCGGCACCGAGGTGCCGCCCGGCACCCCCGGCGAAGTCGTCTACCGCTCACCGCAGTTGTGCCTCGGCTACTGGGACTCGCCCGAGCAGACCGCCGAGGCCTTCAAGGACGGCTGGTTCCACTCAGGGGACCTGGTGGTCGCCGACGAAGCCGGCTACCTGACCGTGGTCGACCGGATCAAGGACGTCATCAACACCGGCGGGGTGCTGGTCGCCTCCCGGGAGGTCGAGGAGGCCGTCTACAGCCACCCCGCCGTGGCCGAGGTCGCGGTGATCGGCGTCCCCGACGAGAAGTGGATCGAGGCGGTCACCGCCTTCGTCGTGCTCCGGCCCGGCAGTCCCGCCCCCACCGCGGCGGAACTGATCGCCCACGTCAGGAGCCGACTCGCACCGTTCAAGGTGCCGAAGAAGGTCCTCTTCGTCACCGAACTGCCCCGCAACCAGAGCGGCAAGCTCCTCAAGCGCGAACTCCGGGACCGGGCCTCCGGGATCCGCTAGCCCGGCCGGCCGGGACGGCGACGGTCACGGAGTGGTCCGGACCGGGAAGCCGGTGGCGCGGCCCTGGCTCTTCAACCAGGTGAGCACCTGGCCGAGGGCCTCGACGGTCTGCTGCCGGTCGCCGCCACCGTCGTGGAACAGGACGGTCGGGCCGAGCGCGAGTTCCTTCTTCACCGTCTCGACGATGGCCGCCGTGCCGGGCTTCTCGAAGTCCTTCGAGTCGACGTTCCAGCCGAGCGGGCGCATGCCGTTCGCGGCGGCGATCCGCCGGCTGTCGGGGGTGAACGAGCCGCCGGGCGCCCGGTAGTACATGACCTCGGCGCCGCCCGCGGCCTGCTCGATCATCTTCTTCGCGTCCAGGATCTCCCGCTCCTGGTAGGCGACGGGCTTCTTGTCCATCGTGGTGTCGTGGTCCACGGTGTGGTCGCAGAGCCGGTGACCGGCCGCCACCACCTGCTTGACCAGGTCCGGGTGGGCCTTGGCCTGCGGTCCGATCATGCAGAAGGTCGCCTTCACCCCGTACCGCTTGAGCACGTCGAGGACCTTCGGGGTCCAGACCGGGTCCGGGCCGTCGTCGATGGTGATGTTGACGGCGTTGCCCCCGGCCTCCGAGGCGTGGGCTATGCCCTCGGGTATGCCGCCGGACTGCGCACCGCCGCCGCTGCCCTGGGCGCCGTCCTGGCCGCCCTGCCCTTCGGCGGACCCGTCCTGCGCCTGGGCGACGTTCCGGTCATGGCCGGGGACCGTCGCGGTGACCGCGGGAACCGCCCAAGCCGTCGCCGCGGCGACGACGACCGCCACCGCGACGGCCGCCCGCGACCGGTTGCCCACGTTCCCCATGCGCGCCTTGATGTCCATCAACGACCCCTCCCCCGGCTCCACCTGCGTGTTCTTCGAGGTCGAGGACGTCAACCACCCCACCGGGGTTCCCCGCTTCGACGCGCGTAGCAGACCGGTGACATTTCCCGCCGGAACGCGCTGACGCTCAGTGGAGCGACGAGGCCGGCGAGGCCGGCGACGTCGGCGAGGTCACGGAGCCGGCTCCCGATCGTCGGCTTCGTACTGGTTCTTCCAGGCGACGCAGGTGGGGCGCCGACCGCCGGTGAGCAGGAACTCCTTCACCGCCGCCCGCACCAGGTCGACGGGGACCTCCACCTGGTCCCGGAACTCGGTCCAGTGCCCCGCGAGGTAGTACGCGGGGGCGTTCCGCGACTCCGGGGGGCCCGCCGTCACGAAGTTCCCACCGCTGTCGATGAAGAGCAGCACCCCGACGTTCTGCTCGCGGTCGACTCCGACCTGGAAGTCGTGATCAGGGACCGCCGGGAAGTCGTGGCCCGGAACTCTCGGCTTGACGATCCCCCTGGCCAGGTGGGTCAGCTGAGCCAGGTTCTCGTACGCCGAGCCGTCGAGGAGTTCGTCGATCAGGCGATCGACGTCCTCGACGGAGGTGAGACGGCCGGGATCCGCCATCTGGTCCGGCCGGTACCGGACCTCGACCAGTACCGGTAGTGCCACCGATCCCCTCCAGACCCGGCGGCGACCGCCGACGACGCTCCTACCAGCGGTCGTGCACCTGCGGCCGGATGCGACGGTCGTACAGCTCCCCTACGGCGTCGAGCGTGGCCGCGGGCAGCGAGGCCTGCTCGGCGGCCGCGGCGTTGGAGCGGGCCTGCGCCACGTTGCGGGCGCCGGGGATCACCGTCGTGACCCCGGGCTGCTGGATGATCCACCGCAGGGCCGTCTGCGCCGCCGTGGCGCCCTCGGGTGCGAGCGCGGCGAACTCCTGGGCAGCCTCGACGCCCGTGGCGAAGTCCACGCCGGAGAAGGTCTCGCCCTGGTCGAAGGCCTCGCCGTGGCGGTTGTAGGTGCGGTGGTCGTCCGCGCCGAAGACGGTCCGCTCGCTGTAGCGGCCCGAGAGCAGCCCCGAGGCGAGCGGCACCCGCGCCAGGATCCCCACCCCGGCCGCCTCCGCCGCGGGCAGCACCCTCTCCAACGGCTTGAGCCGGAAGGCGTTCAGGATGATCTGCACGCTGGCGACGCCCGGGCGCGCGATCGCGGTCAGCGCCTCCGCGCAGGTCTCCACGCTCACCCCGTAGGCCGCGATCCGCTCCTCGGCCACCAGGGTGTCCAGGGCGTCGAACACCTCGTCCGAGGAGTAGACCGGCGTCGGCGGACAGTGCAGCTGCACCAGGTCCAGCCGCTCCACGCCCAGGTTCTCCCGCGAACGGTCCGCCCAGGCACGGAAGTTGGCGAGACGGTAGTGCTCGGGCCGCTGCTCGACCCGGCGGCCGAACTTGGTCGCGACGAACACCTCCGCGTCCGGCCGCTCCTTCCGGAACCGGCCGATCAGCCGCTCACTGCGACCATCCCCGTAGACGTCCGCGGTGTCGAAGAGCGTGACCCCCGCCTCCACCGACGCCTCCAACACGGCCAGGGCGTCCTCCTCCCGGACGTCACCCCAGTCCGCACCGAGCTGCCAAGTGCCGAGTCCGACCACCGAAACGGGACGGCCGGTCCGGCCGAGTACGCGCTGTTCCATGCCAGGAGCCTCTCACGCCACCCCACCCGACGCCGCCCGGGGCCCGGCAGCAGCCGGAGGCGAACCCGCCGGGACCTGGTCCGGTTGCCGTTCCGACTCCCCGGACCGGGCAACGTGTCCGCCCTCTGTGAGCGTTTGTCAGGCCGGCGCTACCGCGGCTTCGCGTTCGGGATGCCGGGCAGTGAGTCGAGGTGGGCGAGCAGGGGGGCGGCGCCGTCCTCGGTGGCGAGTTCGCGGGCGAGGTGGGTGGCGCGGTGGTGGTGGGTCGGGTCGGTCAGGCAGGTGGTGATCGCGTCGGCGAGGGCTTCGGCGGTGAGGTCCTGGAACGGGACGGGGCGGGGGGCGACGCCCAGGGTGTGCAGCCGGGCCGCCCAGAACGGCTGGTCGGCCATGACGGGCACGGCGACGGCGGGCACCCCGGCCCGTAGGGCGGCCGCCGTGGTGCCCGCTCCGGCGTGGTGGACGACGGCGGCGGTGCGGGGGAACAGCCAGTCGTGCGGGACGTCACCGATGGTCAGGACGTCGTCGCCGCAGCCGGTCAGCTCGGCCCAGCCCGCCTGCACCACCGCCCGTACGCCCGCCCGCTCGACCGCCGTGGCGATCAGCCCGCTGAGCCGCTCCCCGTCCCCGACCGCCATGCTGCCGAACCCGATGAACACCGGGGGCGGGCCGGCCCGGAGGAAGTCGAGCAGGTCGGCCGGGGGCTGCCAGCCGGCCGGCCGCGCGGGCCACCAGTAGCCCGCCACCCGGGCCCGGGACGGCCAGTCGGCGGGGCGCGGCAGCACCAGCGGACTGTAGCCGTGGAAGGCCGGACGGGTGTCGGCCGTGGGCGGGTCGGCGGGCAGCCCGAGCCGGGCGCGCAGCCTGGTCACGGCGTCCGCGAAGAGCCCTTCCGCGCGCCTCAGCACGTCCCGGCCCGCCGCGAGGTTGCCCTCCGGCCCCAGGTCGTCCGCGTTCCGGGCGTTGGGCAGCGCGAACTCCCGGGTGGCGAACGACGGGGCGAGGTAGGTGCCGACGACGGGGACGCCGAGCGCCTCGCCGGCCGCCCGGCTCAGCGGTGCCGGGCCGAAGGCGGTGAGCACCAGATCGGCCCCGCCCGCCGCCGCCTCCGCGACCCCGTCGGCCAGCCCGTCCGTGTAGGCCCGCAGCGCCGCCCGGGAGAACTCCCGGACCAGCTCGTGCGGGTCTCCCGGCACCGGCCGGTGTTCGAGCCCGCAGTCGGCGAGCAGCCCGGCGAAGGACGCGTGGGCGGCCACGGCGACCTGGTGGCCCGCGTCCAGCAGCCGCCGCCCGAGCCCGGTGTAGGGCGCGACATCTCCGCGTGAACCGGCCGTGACGATCAGAATGCGCATGGCACGATTCTGCCGCCTCCCGCCGCAACTCCGTACCCACGCGCAGCCGTTGCTCCTGGCTCGCGGACACCGGCCGGTCGAGGGATCAGAACGGGGGTGCCTGCGCGGTTGCGCCGACACCGGCCCACGGGTCGTCCTGCTCCCCCTGCTCGGTCAGTTCACGCTCCCGCCGTTCGGCGGCCGCGCGCGCCTCCGCGATCGTCGGGACGGCGGCGAGGGCCTCCTCCGGGCGGCCCAGTCTGATCAGCGTCTCGGTCAGGTCGAAGTCGACCCCGTGCCGGGTGGACGCCCGGAGCAGCGCGAGGGCCTCCTCCGGGCGGCCGTCCCGCTCCAGCAGCCGCGCCACCACGGTGTCCCACTCCCCGGGCTCCCGCTCGTTGAGGGCGGTGGCCTCCGCGAGACCCTCGGCACAGCGGCCCGCCTCGCCCAACAGCCAGAACCGCAGCTGGAGGATGCTTTCCGGATGCCCCTCGGCGTACGCACCGGTGAGCCCCTCCAGCAGTTCGAGCGCCCGGTCGGGGCGGCCGTCGTCGACGAGCAGTTCCAGCGCCCAGTGGAGGAGGTTCCCGCAGTCGTAGTAGTCGTAGGTGGGCCGGCCGGTCTCCACGGCTTCGTCGACCCTCCCCTGCCCGACGAGGAGACGCATCAGCGCCGCACGATCGTTCGGGTGGTCGTGGGCCTCGATCGCCTCGCGCAGCAGGGTCTCGGCCTCGCCTGCCCGGCCGGCGTCCTCCAGTGCCTTCGCGTACACGTCGAAGGCGGAGTAGCGCTCGCTGACGGCGAGCGCCGCCAACTCCTCGGTCAGGCCCTGCCGGGCGAGGAGCTCCGCGTAGTACTCCGGAAAGTTGACGGGGTGACGGCGGCCCGAGGCGATCTCGGTGCGCAGGACCTCGACGGCCTCGTCCGTGCGCCCAGCGCGTTCCAGGACCCGGGAGGTCAGGAGCAGCACGTGCCACCGCTCGCTCCGGTGCGCCCCGCACGACTGACCGCAGCTCGCGCACGGCACGCCCCCCGTGCCCTCCATGCGCGCCGCAGCCTGCGTGAGGGCGTCCAGGACCCGGTCGTCACGGCCCTGGCCCTCGGTAACCTCGACCAGGTGCGACCGGAGCCAGAACTCCCCGAGGTGCGGTACCAGCAGGTCGACGGCCTCGTCCGCCCGCCCGGCCTTCACCAGCAGTTCCGCGTAGCGTGCGCTCACGTGGCCGTCGCCCTGTTCGGCCGCGTCCGGGCGGACCATCGCGAGCGCCTCGTCGCCCTCGCCGCGCCGGATCATCAGCTCCGCGGTGAGCCATTCGGCGGCCCGCCAGCCGATGTCGGTGAACGGGTCCATCAGTGCCAGTGCCCGGTCGAACTCCCCGGCCGCGCAGAGCTCCCGCGCCGCCGCCTCCGCGCAGTTCCAGTCGCCGCGTTCCTGCGCCGCCCGGATCAACAGGTCCAGCCGCCCCAGGTCGAGGAGACTGCGCACCATCCGCGGGTAGACGCCGCCGTGGCGGCGCGCTTGCCAGAGAAGATCATCAATGTTCACGCGGGCAACCTACGAACCGTCACTGACACCCCCGCTCCGGTGGGGGTGTGCTGGGATGGTGCGGCGGGGTGTCGGGCAGACGGAGGGGCGGGACGGTGCCGGAGATCGTGGTGGACGAGGGGCGGGTGCGGGGACTGGTGCTCGGCGCGGCGTTGGGGGACGCCGCGGGTGTGGTCCGGGGCCGATGGCCCGCCGAGGGGCCGTTGCGGGTCGGGGTGGGCACCCAGTTGGCGGCGTTCACCATCGAGGGGGCGATCCGTGCCTCGGTGCGGATGAGCCACAAGGGCATCTGCCACGCGCCGTCCGTGGTCTGGCACGCGTACTGCCGCTGGGCCTTCCTGCAAGGCATCGAGCCGGCCCGGATCGCCGAGCGCTGGACGCGGGGCGGCGGTGGCTGGCCGGACGGCTGGCTCGCGCGGGTGCCCGCCCTGCGCGAGCGCCGCGGGAGCGCCCCGGCGACCGTGGCGGCGCTGACCGGCCTGGTGCCGGGCTCCCCGACGAAGCCGGTCACCGGCAGTCGGGGCGCCCACGCGCTCACCCGGGGCCTGGCCCTCGGGCTGGTGCACCGCCTCTTCGGGCCCACTGCCGGCGAGGTGATCCGCGGGACGGCCGCGCTCACCCACGGCGCCCCGGACGCGCAGGAAGCGGCGCTCGGCGCGGCCTGGCTGGTGTCCCGCTGCCTCGCCGAGGACGACCCCTTCCGTACCTGGACGGCCTCCCGGCCGGGTGACGACCACCCGGTCGACGCGTTGGTCCGGTCCCTGCCCGCGCCGCACTCGGCGGGCCCGGACGTCGTCCTCGACCTGCTGAAAGCACCCGCTGCCGGCCCGGACCCCGGGCAGCTCGCCTGGATCGCCCCGGAGGCGACCGCCTCCTCGGCCCTGCTCGGCGCGCTCCTGGTGGTCTCCCGCTTCCCCGGCCGCGACACCGTGGACGCGGCGCTGCGCTTCGCGGCCGGAGCGCCGGACGGAAGCTCGGTGGCCGCCACCGCCGGGGCCCTGCTCGGTGCCGCGCACGGCGTCGACGCCCTACCGGTGGAGCTGCTGAGTCGGCTCGAACTCGCCTGGGTGCTCGACACCTTGGCCCGTGACCTGCTCCAGCAGTACGTCGACTCGCCCGGCGGCGGCGAGTACGTCCCGGCCCGCGACCCGCACTGGTGGGACCGCTACCCCCGGGGGGTGACGGCCGGGCCGCGGTCCTCCGGGTGGGGCGTCAGGGGGTGGCTGTGAGGAGGGCGGTCTGGAAGACGAAGCGGTTCCACGGGGTGCGGGGGTCGCGGCCGGTGGTGGTGGCGAGGCGGCGGAGGCGGTAGCGGACGGTTTGGGGGTGGAGGTGGAGGCGGGCGGCCGCGCCGGCGGCGCCGTCGGCGTAGATGACCGCGTCGAGGGTCCGGCGGGTGTCGTCGTCCTGGGCCAGGTGGCCGAGTACGGCCTCGGTGACCCGGGCGGGGGCGGCGTCCGGGTGTCCGGTCACCAGGGCCACCACCTCCAGGTCGCCGCGGTCGAGCACCCGGCGCTCGGTCCGCACCGGTGGTGGGGCGTGCCGGAGGCCGTGGAGGGCCAGGCGGTAGTCGCGTGGGGCGGTGGCGGCGGTGACGCCGGTGAGCCGGGCGCCGGTGAGGGCGTGCGCGCCGGTCAGGCGGTCCAGTGCCGCCGGGTCGACGGCCTTGAGCAGGGCGACCCCGACGCCGTCCATGACGGTGTGCAGCGAGGTGAGTTCGAGGTCGCCGGCCCGGTCGGCTGGGACCCGGTCGGCTGCGGCCCGGGGGTCGAGGGCCGTGGCCGCCAGTGCGGCCGCCCGTGCCGCGTCGTCGGCGGCACCGGCGGCACCGGCCGCCGGGGAGACCACCAACAGGTCGAAGGTGGCGGGCAGTTCGGCGTCGAGTTCGCGCAGCCGCGCGCGCAGGGTGCCGGCGTGGCTCTGCCGGCCGAGCAGCAGGTCCGCGAGGAGGCCGCGCAGCGCGCGTTCGCGGTCCTCGCTGAGGATGCGGCCGGTGGACTCGTAGCCGTCGAAGACCGCCTCCGAGGACTGGTCGAGCACCGTCAGCCAGACCCGGGCCAGCGCGCTGAGGTCACGCGACGGGACGGTGTCGGGGAAGCGTTCGCCGATCCGGTCGAAGAAGGCCAGCGCGGCCACCCGGTAGGCGCGCAGTACGGCCGCCAGCGGGCGGGCGTCACGGGCCCGGACGGCGCCGACGCCGCGGAACATCCGGAGGTCGTCGGCGTCCAGGGCGCCGTCCACCGACCACAGTGCGAGCACCCGGCGGAGGGTCCAGACGATCAGGGAGCGGACCTCTTCGAGCTGGCGGGCGTCGAGGTTGGCGTAGGCGGGGATCTCCCGGGTGACGGCGGCCAGGGCGGCCTCGACCATGCCGGGCTCGTCCGCCAGGATCCGCGCCACGGCGGCGGAGCGGTCGGCGGCAGGGCGGTCGACGGCGGAGCGGTCGGCGGCAGGGCAGTCGGCTGCGGGCCGGTCCGCAGCTGCCCGGGCGGCCGACGACGCGCCCCCTACCCGTGTGCCGTGCTCCGGTGGCACAGTCTTCTTCATCACCACCTGACAAGCCTAGTGCCCGCCCCCGCGGCCCGCCCGTGACCATGGGGACCGTACGGCCGTCGCGCCCGGGCGACGGCGGATTCCCCCGAGGGAGAGCTGCATGCCGTTCCAGCCTGAGGTGATCGTGGTCGGGGCCGGCCTGGCCGGACTGGTGGCGACACACGAGCTGGCCAAGGCCGGCCGGCGGGTGCTGGTCGTCGAGCAGGAGAACCGGCGCAATCTCGGCGGCCAGGCGTTCTGGTCGCTCGGCGGGCTCTTCTTCGTCGACAGTCCGGAGCAGCGGCGGGCCGGGATCAAGGACTCCCTGGAGCTGGCCCGGCAGGACTGGCTCGGTTCGGCCGGCTTCGACCGCCCGGACGACGAGGACGTCTGGGGCCGGCGCTGGGCCGAGGCGTACCTGGCGTGGGCGGCGGGCGGCAAGCGCGGCTACCTGCGGGAGCTGGGCCACCGGGTGGTGCCGCTGGTGGGGTGGGCGGAGCGGGGTGCCGGTTCGGCCACCGGCCACGGCAACTCGGTGCCGCGCTTCCACATCACCTGGGGCACCGGGCCCGGCGTGGTGGAGGCCTTCCTGCGCCCGGTGCTGCGGGCGGAGCGCGCCGGGCTGGTGCGGTTCGCCTTCCGGCACCAGGTGGACGAGCTGCTGACGGAGGAGGGCGGGGGCGGCGCGGTGGTCGGCGTCCGGGGCTCGGTGCTGGCGCCGGACGACTCGGCGCGCGGGGTCAAGTCCTCGCGCGAGGTGACCGGCCCGTTCGAGGAGCGGGCGGCGGCGGTCGTGGTGACCTCCGGCGGCATCGGGCACAACCACGCGCTGATGCGCGCCAACTGGCCGACCGAGCGGGTCGGTCCGGCGCCCGAGCACCTGATCTCCGGCGTGCCCGCCCACGTCGACGGCCGGATGCTGGCCATCACCGAGCGGGCGGGCGGCCGGGTGGTCAACCGCGACCGGATGTGGGCCTACACCGAGGGCGTGCACAACTGGGACCCGGTCTGGCCGGACCACGCCATCCGGATCCTGCCCGGCCCGTCCTCGATGTGGTTCGACGCCGAGGGGCGCCGGCTGACCGGGATGTCCGGCGTGCCGGGGGCCGACTCGATCGGTGCGATGAAGCAGATCCTGGCCACCGGCCACGACTACTCCTGGTTCGTCCTGACCCAGTCGATCATCGAGAAGGAGTTCGCGCTCTCCGGCTCGGAGCAGAACCCCGATCTGACCGGACGCGACCTCGCGTTCGCGGTGCGGAGCCGGCTGGCGAAGGGCGCCCCGGGCCCGGTGGAGCGGTTCAAGCAGCACGGCGAGGACTTCGTCGTCGCCCGGACCCTGCCCGAGCTGGTCGCGGCGATGAACGGGATCGCCCGCGGCCCGAAGCTCGATGCCGCCCTGATTGAACGTCAGATCGTTGCCAGGGACCGGGAGTTGGGCAACGATTTCAGCAAGGACGTGCAGGTGATGGCGATCCGCAACGCCCGCCGGTCGCTGACCGACCGGATCGCCCGGGTCGCCAGGCCGCACCGGATCCTCGACCCGGCGCACGGCCCGCTGATCGGCGTACGGCTCAACATCCTGTCCCGCAAGACCCTCGGCGGTCTGCAGACCGACCTGGACTCCCGGGTGGTCGGCGCCGACGGGGCACCCGTCCCCGGCCTGTACGCCGCCGGGGAGGTGGCCGGCTTCGGCGGCGGGGGCGTGCACGGGTACAACGCCCTGGAGGGCACCTTCCTCGGCGGGTGCATCTTCTCCGGACGGGCGGCCGGTCTCGCCATCTCCAGTACCTGATAGGCGACTTGACGATTCGTCAACTGGTCAGCCAGGGCGCCTCGGGGAGCTTGGCGTCCGCGTTGCGGCCGGAGAACTCCACGGTGGCCGGCGTGCCCAGGCTCGCCATCCGCATGGTGACCCGGCGCAGCGAGCCGTCGCCGTCCACCCAGTAGGTGAGCGGCGAGCGGTTGCCGTCCGGTGCGGCGCCCTGGGCGCGCGGGCCGGAGAAGCGGTCGTAGCTGCGGCCGTCGATCCGGTCCTGGCCGAGCCAGCGGGCGCCGGACTGGGCGAGCAGTACCGGGTTGTCGGGGCGGTCGGCGCCGAGCTGGGTGAGCAGTTGGAGGCCGGCGTCCAGCGGGTCGGCGGTGTACGAGCGCGGCGACCAGCCGGAACGGGGGACGTGTTCGGCCTGTTGCCAGGGCGGGCTCCCGTCGCCCGCGGGTTCGGGGGCGAGGCCGAGGCCGCCGGTGTCCCAGACCACCAGCCCGTGGTCGAGCGGTCCGCTCGCTCCGGTGGACGTGTAGCGGCCGGCGCCCCGGTGGGCGCGGTAGTCGACGACCCCCTCGACCCGGATCCGCACTCCCCCGCCCTCGTCCGCGGTGAGCACCACGTTCACGGGGCTGGCCTGGTAGAGGTTCAGCCGGGACAGTGCCAGCCGGGCGGCCTCGTCGCTGCTGACCGGCCGCTCCGAGGCCTGGTCGGAGGTCGTCTCGTAGGCGGCGACGCCGCCCGCGACGGCGGCGCACACCGCGAACGCGACCAGCGCCGTCAACCAGCGGGGGCGGCGGCGCCGAGGCGGTTCGACGGCGGGGGCCTTCGTCTTCCGGGTCATGCGGGGGTGTGCTCCGATCGGTCGTTGCGGGCGGGCGGCAGGAAGCCGGCGGGTGAGAAGGCGAGCCGGCCGGGTACGGGAACCGGGCGGGTCCGCGGTCCTCTCGGTCCGCGTACCCGCCCGGTCCGGGCCTCACCCCGTCAGGCCGGGGTGGGTGGCCGACAGCAGGGCTACTGGTGCTGGCCCCGGCGTCGGCGCACCACCAGGAACAGTCCCGCGCCGAGGGCGATCAGCACCGCGCCGCCGGCCGCGATCAGCGGCATGCCGCTGCTGGCTCCGGTGTGCGGGAGTTCGCCGCCGGGAGCGGGCGCCGGTGGGAGCGGCGTGCTCGGCGGGGTCGTCGTCGGTGTCGGCGTCGGGGTCGGCGTCGACGAGGCGGTGGGCGTCGGGGTGGGGATCAGCTTGTTGACGGCCGTGACGCCGACCCCGTCCTCCAGGTTGTCGGCGGTGAGCACCAGCGGTCCGAAGACCGTGTTGTCGGGCGCCGAGTAGCCGTCGGGCGGGCTCAACTCCTGCCAGTAGTACGTCCCGGGCACGCCGGCGCCCTGGCAGATGCCGTCCTTGCCGGTGGTGCACGGGTCACCGACGGGCGTGTCCGGCTTGGCCCCGGTGGCCTGGAGGCCGTCGGTGCCGTTGGTCTCGTGCCAGAGCTGGAACTTGGCGCCGGCGAGCGGCTTGCCGTCCTGGTCGTTCTTGACCAGCTTGAGCGCGCCCTCCTGCTGGCGGTAGCCGAAGTCGAAGGTGTGGTCGTTCTCGCCCGGTCCGCCGGTGGTCAGCGCCCGTTCGGGGAACTTGGCGCCGGCGGGGACGATGCCCTTCGAGTCGATGAAGTGGTTGTCGCCGACGTCGTGGTCGGTGGGCACCCAGTGGTACAGCGGGCCGCCCTTGGCGTAGTCGGCGGGGTTGTCGATCCGGATGGTGTACTTGGTGTGCGGCTTGAGGCCTCCGGGGACGTTGCTGTTGTCGAAGTAGTACTCGCCGCGCGCCGTGGTCCTCGTGGTGCCGAGGACCTTCCCCGACTCGTCGTAGAGGTTGACGGTGGCGCCCTTGACCGGGGTCTGGCCCGGGTTCTGGATGCCCTTGCGCTCAGGGTCGTACCAGACCCGGTTGCCGATCTGCAGCGGCGCCTGGTCGCAGAGCACTTCCAGGTCACCCATGGCCGCGCCCTTGCCGAACGGGGAGCTGGTCCCCGCCGGGGTCAGCCGCAGGCCGAACTTCGGGGCGTGGCTGCCGTCCGCGCGCTCCATGAAGGAGGTGCCGTAGCCGACCGCGGTGTGGTCCGGGTCGAAGGCGGAGCCCGCCACGGTGCTCTCGACCTTCGAGAGCGCGATGCCGGCGAACACCGTGTTGTGGTGGCCGACCTCGTCCCAGCCGGTGGAGAAGAACCGGGCGCCGCGGACGGTCTTGCCGCAGCCGAGGTTGACGTCCATCACGTACGTGCCGTTCGACGGGCAGGCCTTGTTCAGGTCGCCGCCGGACATCACGGTGGCCGAGTTGGGCGCCGGGGCGCCCGGTCCGCGGTCGGCGAAGCGGTCCTTGAAGGCCAGCAGCATCGAGCCGTCGGTCTCGAACAGGATCTCGCCGAGCTCGGGCTCGGGGAACGCGATGGTGCTGTTGCCGCAGACCTTGCCGTTCTGCGAGGCCGGGAAGGTGCTGGTCCAGGCGAACCAGCCGGCACCGTCGCACGGGCCGCTGCCGACCGTGGACTGCCGCGGGTAGTCCATCGGCTGGTCGAGCACCGGCTTGCCGAACGCCCCGGTGCCCAGGTCGAACGGCAGCACCAGGGCGCGCACGTCCGTGAGCTTGCCGGTGGACTCGCCGGAGCAGACCCCGCCGAGGAAGCCGGTGCCGTCCTGCAGCCCCAGACCGTAGGGGCGCCAGTCCGCAGCCGACGGGCAGCCCGGGTCCGGGATCGGGTAGGCGGCCTTCGGTGCCGAGGCCGTCGGCGCGGTGGCGTCGTAGCGGTAGAGCTTGCGGTCGTTCAGGTTGACGACGAACAGGTCCTTGCCGTCGTCGGTGATCTTGATGCCGCCCAGGCTCTCCTTCCCGGGGACGTCGAGGAAGGCGTCGTCCGTCCCGGCCCCGTGCGCGGTGCCACCCGCGTTCGGGACGGTGGTGAAGACGCTCGTCCTCCCCGGCTTGGCGGGGTCGCTCATGTCGGTGACGTAGATCCCGCCGGAGCCGGCGGGGCCGTAGTCGGTGGTGCGCTTGGCCGTCGCCGCGGAGAACACCCGCTTGTCGGCCTTGTTCCAGGCGATGCCGAAGATCGTCCCGGTGTCGGCGTCGGTGGCGACGTTCGTCGCGACGACGTCCTTGCCCGGGCCCTCCTGACCGCGCGAGTCGTACGGGTAGGAGACCAGGGTCCGCTGGGACTTGCCCTGGTAGGTGGGCGTCTGGCAGGCGGTCACCAGCGGCGCGTTCTTCTGGCAGTAGTCCGCCGGGTTCCACAGCCCGGTGGTGTAGGAGACGCTCTTGCCCCCGCTGAGGTCGACGAACTCCTCGTTGGAGCTGAGCTGGTTGGGCGCGCCGTCCAGGCCCTGGCGGGAGGCGAAGGCCGGGAACAGCACGCCCGGCTTCGGATTCACCACCTGGACGCGGTACTTGCCGCCGGTGGCCTTGCTGGTCGCGGGCGCCAGGGTGACCGTGCCGTCCGCCGCCGTGGTGCCGTCGATCGACACCCCGGCGTCGTCGGTGAGCGTCACCTTGACGCCCGCCATGTTCGGCTCCAGCGCGGGCGTCCAGGTACCGGAGTCGTCCACGGCCCGGATCACCCGGACCGTGACCGTCCCGTCGCCGGTCTGCGAGACCGCCGCCGGGACCGCCGCCAGCGAGCTGCTGCCGACGACGACGGCGAGCGCCGCGATCCGGCCCACGACGCGGCGTCCGGAGCGGCCCGGCCGTGACCGGTCCGGGCCGCGCGTGGCGCCGTTCATCAGTTCATTCGTTGTGTTCATCCCTGCTCTCATCGTCCAAAGAGCCCAAATGGCCCGACTTCATGAGGGAGCCCACAGCGTGGCCTGAATCCGCCGTGGTTAACGTGAGCTTAAAGGGAATTCACCCAACCGGGTGGTCGATCGTGGAACTTTGATGACCTGTCAGACGTATCCACCACGGCTCTCCTGACGGATGGTCAACTCCCACCCCCTCCCATCAGCGGGAATCCCGACCCGGACAAGCTCTCGGCACAGAATGAGCGCCATGTCGACAAAGCCGCCCGACCACGGAGGGTGACCGAACCTCGAACGGCACTACGAATGCCCCGGGAATTCGGCACGGCTTGCACAGAACTGTCCACGATTCATTCCAACCCACCAGCCCCAGGAGCAACGTTTGCCCGCGCTCGACCTCCCCCACGGTCCGGCCGCGAACGGCACCGCCCACCCCTGTCCTGCGTCAACACCGCTGACATAACCTGCGGGGCATGAGCGAACGCGTGGTCCCCGAGCCCCAGCGCCGTCGACGGCGACCCACCAAACAGGGCGTGGTGCTCTCCCGGGAGCTGATCATCGACACCGCGCTGCGGCTGGTCGGGCAGCACGGCGCCGAGGCGCTCACCGTCCGCCGGCTCGGCACCGCGCTCGGCGCCGACCCCAGCGCCGTCTACCGCTACTTCCACAGCACCGACGACCTGCTGCTGGCCATCGCCGACGAACTCATCGGCCGCGCCCAGGCCGGCTGGCGCCCCACCGGCGACTGGCGCGCCGACCTGCGCGCCATCGGCCTGCGGATCCACACCGCCTACCTCGCCCACCCCCAGGCCGCCCTGCTCGCCGCCCACCGCACCACCGGACGCGGCCACGAGACGGCCGCCGTCGAGACGATCCTCGGCGTGCTGCGCACCGCCGGCTTCCCCGACCCGGAGGCCGTCGCGATCTACCACGCCTTCGTCGACCAGAGCCTCGGCTTCGCGGCCCTGGACGCCGCCGCCCTCGCCCTCCCCGCCGCCGCGGCCACGGCCGACCTCCAGGTCTGGCAGGCCTCCTACGCCCGCCTCGACGCCGCCACCCACCCCCACATCGCCGCCACCGCCCACCTGCTCTCCACCGACATGCGCCGCAGCGGCTACCCGTACGCCCTCGACCTGCTGCTCGACGCCGCGGCGGCCCGGCTGGCGGCCGGCTGAGGGAGGAGGCCCCGCGGCGGGCCGCCGTCGCAGCGCCCGGCCGGTGCCGCTCAGCCGGTGCCGGTCAGCCGAACCAGCGGGCGAGGGCCGTGTCCAGCGGCGTGCCGTCCCGGTCGGTCCAGGCGAGGTAGCCGTCGGGGCGGATCAGGAGGGCCCCGGCCCCGTCGACGTCCTCGTCGGACTTCGCCAGGACGTGCTCGACCCGGTCGGACCGGTCGCCGACCGACCGCCGGGTGCCGTCCAGGGAGAGCAGCAGGCCGCGGCCGGAGCCCATCAGGGAGCTCGCCCGCACCGGCCCGTCCTCGGTGGTCAGCTCCAGGTCGATCAGCCGGGGGCCGACCCCCGGGTACTGGAGGTCCAGGCCGGACATCATGCCCGAGACGTACCGGTGGGCGTCGGGCAGCCGCAGCAGCTCGGTGACGAACTCGCGAACCGTGGCGAGCTCCTCGTCCCGCCCCGGGTTCATGATCACGTTCTGCGCCCGGGTGTGGCGCAGCACCCGCGCGGCGACCGGGTGCCGCTCCTCGTGGTAGCTGTCGAGCAGCCCGGCGGGGGCCCAGCCGTTGATCGTGCCGGCGAGCTTCCAGCCCAGGTTGACGGCGTCCTGGACGCCCAGGTTGACGCCCTGTCCGCCGATCGGCATGTGGATGTGCGCCGCATCCCCGGCGAAGAACACCCGGCCCTCGCGGTAGCGCTCGACCTGGCGCACGGCATCGCCGAACCGGGAGGCCGCGCGCAGTTCGCCGAGCTGCGTCCCGGGCCCGTACACGGCGTGCAGGGCCTCCTGGACCTCGTCCGCGGAGACCGGTGACGCGTGGTCCGGGCCGTCGCCGGAGAGCTTGCCGAACAGCATCCGGTACAGGTCCGGGCCGATGGGGTGCAGGATCGAGTGGAAGCCGTTGGCCGACTTCGCGAACGCGCTGAAGTGCCCGGGCTCGGTGCGGACTTCCGCCGAGCGCGCGGCGAGCGTGAGGTCCGCGGCCACGGCGGACATCCGCCGCTCCCGGCCGGGGAAGTCCACGCCCAGCAGCCGGCGGACGGAGCTGTGCCCGCCGTCGCAGGCGACGAGGTAACGGCCCCGGAGCTCGCCGCTGCCGCCGTCCTCGGCCCGCCAGCCGACGGTCACGCCGTCCGCGTCCCGGGCGATCGCCGTCACCTCGCGGCCGCGCAGCACGGGTACGCCCCGCTCGGCGAGGAGCCCTTCGAGGTGGGCCTCCAGCGCGGCCTGCGGGACGGCGACCGGGTGCGGGTACCGGGTGCGCCACGGCGTGCAGTCCAGCTCGACCGGCAGGGTGGCGAAGTGCCCGCCCGAGCTCTTCCGGGGCGGCAGCTCCGCGAGCAGCGGCTCCAGCAGCCCCCGCAGGTCCAGCACTTCGGCGGTGCGCGGCTGGAGGCTGCCGGCCCGGGACTGGGTGCTCCGGGTGAGCAGCTTCTCCGTGACGACGACCGGGATCCCGGCCAGCGTCAGCTCGTTCGCCAGCATCAGCCCGGTCGGGCCCGCCCCCACGACGATGACTTCGGTCTGCACAGCAACCTCCGCAAGAAGAAACCAGGTGCAATTCTGCACTCAGTCTACCACGAGGTAGACTGAGTGCATGAATCAGCAGATGGGCCTGCGGGAACGCAAGAAGGAACGCACCCGGGAGACGATCGCCGCGACGGCGATCCGGCTCTTCCTCGACAAGGGCTTCGACCAGGTGTCGATCACCGAGATCGCCGAGGCGGCGGACGTCTCCCGGCGCACCCTCTTCGCCTACTTCCCGACGAAGGAGGACCTCGTCCTCCAGCGCTTCGCCGACCACGAGGACGAGGCGGCCCGCGCCGTCCGCGCCCGCCCGGACGGCCTCCCCCCGCTGGAGGCGCTGCGGGCCGCCCACCTCGACGCCCTGGCCCGGCGCGATCCGAACACCGGCCTGTGCGACGACCCCGAGGTGATGGCCTTCCTCCGCCTGATCAGCGACACCGAGAGCCTGGCCGCACGGCTGGCGCGCTACTCGGGACGCGGCGCCGAAGCCCTGAGCGCGGCCCTGCGGGAGGCGGGCGTCGACCCGCTCGCCGCCCGCCTGGTGGCCGTCCAGGTGATCGTGGTGCAGCGGGAGCTCGCCATCGTGAACCAGGAGCACCTGGCCGCCGGCACCTCCGCCGACGACCACTACCCGGCGGCGGTCCGGGCCGCGGAGCTCGCCTTCGACCTGCTGAGCGGCGGACTGGGGCGCGTCGACCCGGCCTGAGCGGGCGGCCGCCCGCGCTCACTCGGCCGCGTGGACGAGCTCACCCCCCACGTAGGTGCGCAGCACCCGGGCTTCGGCGATCTCCTCCGGGGGGCCGGTGAGGATGTCGCGGTCGAGCACGACCAGGTCGGCGAGGTGCCCGACGGCGAGGGTGCCGGCGTCGTCGTGACCGTTCACGTGGGCGGAGCCGGCGGTGTAGGCGGCGAGGGCGGAGGCGAGGTCGAGGCGCTGCTCGGGCAGGAAGACCCGGCCGTGGGTGGCGCCGGGCTCCATCCGGTGGACGGCGACGTGCAGGCCCGCCAGCGGGTCGGGGCTGCTCACCGGCCAGTCGCTGCCCGCGGCGAGGGTGGCGCCCGCCCGCTGGAGCCCGCCGAACGGGTACTGCCGGGCGGCGCGTTCGGGGCCGAGGAAGGGGATGGTGAGTTCGTCCATCTGCGGTTCGTGCGCGGCCCACAGCGGCTGGATGTTGGCGACGGCGCCGAGCCGGGCGAAGCGGGGCAGGTCGTCCGGGTGGACCACCTGGAGGTGGGCGAGGTGGTGCCGGGTGTCGCGTCGGCCGTTCTTCGCCCGGGCGGCCTCGACGGCGTCCAGCGCCTCGCGGACGGCCCGGTCGCCGAGGGCGTGGAAGTGCACCTGGAAGCCGAGCGCGTCGAGTTCGGTGACGTACCCGCACAGCGCGGCCGGATCGACGAAGCTGAGGCCGGAGTTGGCGGTGGCGCAGCCGCAGCCGTCCAGGTAGGGGCTGGTCATCGCGGCGGTGAAGTTCTCCGCGATGCCGTCCTGCATGATCTTCACCGAGCCGGCCCGGAACCGGCCGTGGCTCAACTCGGCGCGGCGCCGGACGAGTTCGGGGATCTGTTCGGCGCCGCGGGCGCGGTCCCACCAGAGCGCGCCGGTGACCCGGGCGGTCAGCTCGCCGGAGCGGGCGGCGGCGAGGTAGGCGTCGGACGGGTCCGGCTGGCCGTTGAACTCGCCGAGCAGGGCGTCCTGCCAGCCGGTGATGCCGAGCGAGTGCAGCAGGCGCTGGGCCCGGAGCAGGCCGGCCAACCGCTGGGCGGCGGTGGCCGGCGGCACCAGGCGGGCGACCAGCGTGGTGGCGCCCTCCTGGAGGGTGCCCGCCGGGGTGCCGTCGGGTTCGCGTTCGATCCGGCCGTCGGCCGGGTCGGGGGTGTCCCGGGTGAGGCCGGCCAGCTCCAGGGCCCGGGTGTTGGCCCAGGCGCCGTGGTGGTCCCGGTTGGTCAGGTAGACCGGGCGGTCGGGGACCGCGGAGTCGAGCAACTGCCGGGTGGGCAGGCCGCCTTCGAAGCTCTCCAGGGACCAGCCGCTGCCGGTGATCCACTCCTGGTCGGGGTTCGCCTCCGCGTAGGCGCGGATCCGGTCCAGGTACTCGGCCACGCCGACCGTGCCGGTGAGGTCGCAGGCGGCCAACTCGACGCCGCCGTAGACCGCATGGACGTGGGCGTCCTGGAAGCCGGGCAGCAGCAGCCTGCCGGTGAGGTCCACGACCTCGGTGCGCGGCCCGATCAGCTGGTGGACCTCGTCGTGGCCGACGGCGGTGATCCGCCCTCCGGTCACGGCCAGGCTGCTCGCCCGGGTGCGGGCGGCGTCGCCGGTGTGGACGGGGCCGTGGGTGAGGACGAGGTCGGCCTCGGTCATGGGCGGTGCTCCTTCGTGCTGGTGCGGCAGGGCGGTCGGATCGGACGGTCGGACCGGACGGTCGGATCGGGCCGTCGGGTCGGGCCGTCGGGTCGGGCCGTCGGGTCGGGCCGTCGGGTCGAGCGGTCGGGTCAGGCGGTCGGGTCGAGGAAGTACGGCGAGCGGCGCCGCCAGCGGGCCCAGGCCGCCGACGGGAGGCCGGTGACGATCATCAGCGCCACCACGGTCAGCTCGAACCAGCCGTTGTCGGCGGCGAGTTCGAAGTGGTCGGTGGAGTCGTAGAAGGTCCAGGCAAGGTAACCGCCGACGGCGAGCAGTGTCACCGCGCCGAGCAGCGGGCCGACCACCGCGCGCAGGCCCTGCACCAGGTCGGTGCGCAGCAGGCCGCGGAAGCGGACGGCGGAGGCGATGGCGGTGAGCGCGTAGTAGAGGGCGACGATGATGCCGATCGCGTTGACGGCGGCCGAGATCAGGTCGTTGACGGTCGGGATGGCGATCGAGGCGAGGGCGAGCAGCGCGGCGAAGCCGGTGACCAGCAGGGTGCCGACGGCGGGGGTGGCGTGCCGGGGGTGCAGCCTGGTCCAGACCGGGCCGAGCACGCCGTCGCGCCCCATCGCGTACATCCCGCGCGCGGTCGGGATCACCGAGGCCTGGAGCGAGGCCACCGCGGAGAAGGTGAGCGCGATCAACGGCAGTGCGGCGAGCGGCTGGTGGGCGAGGGCGGCGCCGAAATAGGTGAGGCCGTGGGCGCCGTTGTCGGCCAACTCGCCGAGCGGGAGCACCCGTTGGAAGGCCGTCCCGGCGAGCAGGAAGAGCAGCATCATGACCACCAGGGCCAGGAAGCCGCCGCGCGAGGCGTCCCGCGGGTCGCGGACCTCCTCGCCGACGCTGAACACGGACTCGAACCCCCAGTAGCAGAACACCGCGAGCACCATGCCCTGGGCCAGGGCGCCGAAGGAGGGCAGGTCGAAGGGGTTGAACCAGTGGAGCGAGAAGGGCTGGTCGCCGGCGAACAGGCCGTAGCCGCAGAAGCCGAGCAGCACGGCGTACTCGAAGACCAGCAGGGCCTTCTGGAGTCGGGCGGCGAGGTCGAGGCCGCGGACGGCGACCAGGGCGGCGCCGAGCAGGACGACCAGGCCGAGCAGGGTGCACTGGACGGTGGAGTCGGCGTCCAGGCGCAGTCCGGCGATGCTGCGCAGGTGCGCCTGGTCGAGGAGCTGGATGACGGCCGAGCCGGTGACGGTGGTGGTGTAGGCCATGAAGACCACGGTGCCGACGGTGTTCACCCAGCCGGTGAGGAAGCCCAGCCAGGGGCTGAGCGTGCGGCCGACCCAGCGGTAGCTGCTGCCGGCGTCGGGTTCGACGGCGTTCAGGCGTCCGTAGCCGCCCGCGATGGCGAGTACGGGGAGGAAGGCCAGCAGCATGATCGCGGGCAGGTGCAGGCCGACGACGCCCGCCATCAGACCGAGGCCGATCCCGATGCTGCTGGTGGCGGCCGTACTGGAGGCGGCGATGGCCGCGCCGTCCAGCAGGCCGATGGACCTGTGCATGGCGCCGTGCTGCGCGCCGGTTCTCGGGCCGCTGCCCGTGTCGTCCCTCAGCGTCGATGCCAACGGATCACCGCCTTGCTCGTGGGGGGGTGGGGCGGGCGCGGATGTTCGGGGGGCGCCCGGGGGTGGGGGAAGTGCGAGCCATGAAACCGGCGGTGTCGTTTCACGTCAATGCTGTTGTCATAAGCGCTCGGGCCCGACTCCTCGAACGGAGTCGGGCCGGAAACGGTGGGCGCCTACCAGTAGTGGCGGCGGCCGCCGACCTCGCGGCCGACCGTGCCCATGACCAGCAGGACGAGGCCGATGAGGAGCAGGATGACGCCGACGGTCCACAGGATGGAGATGCCGCTGACGAATCCGATGATGAGGAGGATGACTCCGAGGACGATCACGACGAGCTCCGTTCTTTCGCCCTCCCGGTGGGTTCCTTCGCTGGTGCGGAGGCATGCTGCGCCTTCCCCGTTCTCGGGCTTCGATTCAGGAATCCCGGAATTTCCTCGGCGACCCCCGCCGGACGCCCACGGGCCGGGGTGGTCGCGTAGGCCGAGGCGACGAGATCGACCGGTGCACGGTGCGTGGTCGCACCCCGCTCCGCCCTGCGCCCGCTCCACCCTGCGAGCGGCCCACGGGCCTCGTCCTGGACGGTGGTTCTGACGTACCGTCGACAAGCCCTGCCCCCGTCACCCTCGCCGGAGCATCCGTGACACCCCTTCGAAAGGCCCGCACCGCCGCGCTCGCGGTGGCCGGCCTGCTGGCCGCGCTCATCGTCGCCGCCCCACCCGCACAGGCGGCCGCCCCCGCCGCCCCGACCACCGCCCTCGCCGCGCCCGCGTCGAGCGGCGCCCGGCCGGCCGCCTCCTGGACCGGCCCGCTCAGCACCCGGGGGCGGTACGTGGTCGACGCCAACGGCGACCGGTTCAAGCTCAAGGCCGGCAACTGGGCCGGAGCACAGGGGACTTGGGAGGGCAGCGGCTCGACCACGGACCCCGCGGACAACCAGGCCGGCCAGGTCTCGTACAACATCCCGCTCGGGCTGGACCGGGCCCCGATCGACCGGATCCTGGCGGGCTTCCACGGCCTGGGCCTGAACGCCGTCCGGCTGCCGTTCGCCAACGCGATGATCCACGACACCGCCGCCGTCCCGGACGCCGCCGTCGCCGCCAACCCGCAGCTCCGGGGCAGCACCCCGCTGCAGGTCTACGACGCCGTGGTGGCCGCGCTGACCGCCGACGGGTTCGCGGTCGTCCTCAACAACCACACCACCAGCTACCGCTTCTGCTGCGGCCTGGACGGCAACGAGCGCTGGAACAGCGGTCAGAGCACCCAGCAGTGGGAGGACGACTGGGTGTTCATGGCGAACCGCTACAAGGCCGACAAGCGGGTGGTCGGCGCGGACCTGCGCAACGAGGTGCGCCGCGACACCTGGGACGACCCCAACTGGGGCCTCGGCGACGCCCACGACGAGTACGCGGCCTTCGAGGAGGCGGGCAACCGGATCCTCCAGGCCGACCCGGACCTGCTGGTCGTCATGGAGGGCATCAACTGGTACGGCATCCCCGCCGCCGGGTTCTCCCACGGCCGGCCGATGCTCACCCCGGTGGCGAACCTGTCCAACACCCTGATCCGGTCGGACAAACTGGTCTACGCGGCGCACTTCTACGCCTACACCGGCCCGGCCAACACCGGCGCGGGCAGCGGCCCGGGCTCGACCTCCGACCCGCGCTACGAGGACTTCACCCCCGAGCAGCTCGCCCAGGTGGTGAACCAGGAGGCGCTGTTCGTCACCCAGGACGGCCAGCACTTCACCGCCCCGGTCTGGGTCAGCGAGTTCGGCGCCGGCGGGCGCGGCTCCACCGACGCCAAGGAGCAGGCCTGGTTCGACCGCTTCACCGACGTCCTGGCCGCCAACGACACCGACTTCGCGGTCTGGCCGCTGGTCGGCTGGCAGCACGACGGCGTCCCGAACGACAGCTGGGCGCTGCTCTCCTACGACACCGGCGGCCGGCAGCTCGGCCTGAACGACCCGGGCGACTGGCGGGCCGCGGACTGGAACAAGCTGGTGAACGCCCCCTCGTACACCGGGCCGGTCGCCCCGGTCGCCCGCTGGAACATGCTCGACCTCGACCACGGTGACCAGAACGTCTCGGCCCGGATGCTGGCCCGGCCCGACTGGAGCCCCGGCAACCGCAAGGGCGACTGCCCCGACGGCCAGCGGCTGGCCGGCCTCGGCCGCGGCAGCAGCCGGGGCCTGTGCACCGACGCGGGGCAGCCGCCGCTCGGCACCGGGGACTGGGTGACCGTCACCGACCAGCGCTACGTCACCGGCGGCGACTGGGCCTCCGGCTACGACAAGCTCCAGTGCCCGGACAACACCTTCGCCGTGGGCTACGGCGTCCACAACAACGCGATGTCCGCACTGCTCTGCGCCCCGGCCGCCACCGCGCTGCCCAGCACCGGCCGCACGGTCTGGTTCGACCGCGGCGACAACCGGCCGGCGAACGGCGGCTCGCTCGCCGGTGACTGGGCGCCCGGCTTCTACAAGGGCCAGTGCGCCGACGGCGAGTACGTCGCCGGTGTCGCCGACACCTGGCGCGGGCTCCAGTACGGCGTCCCGGACGCGCTGCTCTGCCGCCCGCTGCGCTGATCACCCCGATGAGGGGCACGTGCCCGGCGGATGCGCCATCCGCCGGGCACGTGCAAGGTGGTGGAGTACGAAACGCCCGGCCGGCGACCGTCCGTGGCCCCGCGGACACCGTCCGCCGGGCGACCGGCCCCCAGCCGCCCCTCGACCGAAGGAGGCGCCATGCCGTCCAGGACGATCCCCCGTCGGGCTCTGGTGCTGACCGCCGCCGCCCTCGCCGTCCTGCCCGCCACGGCGCTCACGGCGCCCGCGCGGGCGGCCGCCGCGCCCCCGGCCGCCATGGCCACCTCGGCCACCACGGCAGCCGCCTCCGGTCCGGCCGCTGCCGCGCCGGTGCGCTTCGTGGACCTGCCCGACTCCGCGCTGCCGACCGACCGGGCGCCGCACCGGATCACCTTCCGCTACCGCAACGACACCCCGAAGGATCAGACGGTCGCCCCGCAGATCCTGGTCGAGTCGCCCCCGCGGGGCCCGTTCCTCAGCCCCTCCGACGTCCGGCTGGAGATGCGCGGGGCGGACGGCAGCTGGCACACCGTGCCGCTGGCCAGCCAGACCGGCACGCTGTACACCGCGCTGGTCCCGGCGAAGATCGTCCTGCACTCCGGCCACACCCTCACCGAGAGCTACCGGCTCACCGTCCTGCACGCGCCCGCCCGGGGCACCGTCGAGCCGCGGATCGCGGTCTACGCCTGAGCTGTCTAGGGCCCGGATCGGGACGGTCCGGGGTGCCCCTGCCGTGCGCCTCCGACCGCCCCCCGTGCTTCCAAGCCGTGCTTGGGGAAGCATCGGTGCCCGTTATAGGAAACTCACTCGATCGAGTGAGTTTGGCGGCCGTGAGTCGGTCATTCGCGCAGCGGCCTGTCCGCTATCCGGTGCCCTCAAACGTGCCCACGGCACTCCGTTGCAGCGGCAAGAATCGGCGAGGCGGTCCGACACCCCGTCGGATCCCGTCCTCCCACACCTGCCGCAGAGGGGACCAGCCGTGACCACCGAGGCCGTTCCGCAGAACCAGACCAGCCAGCAGAGCCTGAGTACCTCCGCCGCCCGCAACCTCGCCACCACCACCAAGACCGTGCCGCAGATGCTCGGGATCACCCCGCGCTACCTGCTGCGGGTGCTGCCCTGGGTCGACCTGGAGGCGGGCGTCTTCCGGGTCAACCGCCGCCGGGGCTTCATCCTCGGCGACGGCCTGGTCGGCACGTACGTCGACGGCTCCGGCGCCGCCCGGGTCATCCCCGAGGACCTGCGCGAACTGGCCTTCCTCAGCCAGGTCGACGGCCCGGTGCTCACCGCCCTGGCCGCCGGGTTCACCGAGCGCGAGGTCGCTCCCGGCGAGCTGATCGTCGACGCCGACGCCCCGGCCGAGCAGCTGCACATCATCTCCTCCGGGCGGGCCGAGAAGCGCGCCACCGGCGAGTACGGTCAGGACGCCCTGCTGGGCGTGCTCGGCGACGGTGACTTCTTCGACGCCGCCGCCTGGGCGGCCGGCACCGCGATGCCGTACCGGGTGAAGGCCGTCAGCTCCTGTACCGTGCTCACCCTGGACCGCCGCCTGCTCACCGAACTCGCCGCCCGGGAGCCCTCGTTGCGCGCCCAGCTGGACGAGTTCGCGGACGCCAGGGGCCAGGTCGACGCCGAGCACCCGATCGACCTCAGCTCGGGCCACTCCGGCGAGCCGTACCTGCCGGAGACCTTCGTCGACTACGACGAGGCCCCGCGCGAGTACGAGCTGAGCATCGCCCAGACCGTGCTCAAGGTGCACACCCGCGTCGCGGACATCTACAACTCCGACATGGACCAGGTCCAGGCCCAACTCCGGCTGACCGTCGAGGCGTTGCGCGAGCGCCAGGAGTGGGAGATGCTCAACCACCCCGAGTACGGCCTGCTCAACAACGTGGTGCCCACCCAGCGGGTGCGCACCCGCGGCGGCGCGCCCACCCCGGACGACCTGGACGAGCTGCTCGCCCGGGTCTGGAAGCAGCCCGCCTTCTTCCTGGCCCACCCGCGGGCGATCGCCGCGTTCGGCCGCGAGTGCACCCGGCGCGGGGTGCCGCCGCAGATCGTCGAGCTGTTCGGCAGCCCGTTCCTGACCTGGCGCGGCGTGCCGCTGCTGCCCTCCGACAAGCTGGACCTCAAGGGCTCGGCCAACTCGGCGCCCGGCACCACCAACATCCTGCTGATGCGGGTCGGCGAGGAGCGCCAGGGCGTGGTGGGCCTGCGGCCGGCCAAGGTCCCGGACGAGGTCGAGCCCGGGCTGGCGGTGCGCGCGATGGGCGTCGACCGGCAGGCCATCACCTCCTACCTGGTGACCAGTTACTTCTCGACCGCCGCGCTGGTGGACGACGCCGTCGCCGTGCTGCAGAACGTCGAGGTGTCCAACTACCATGACTACTCCTGACGGATTCGGGCGCGGCACCGGCGTCAACGCGGCCCCGGGCGCACCGGCCGTTCCGGGAGCCCGGACCGCGCCGGGAGCCCAGGACGCACCGGCCGCACCGGGCGGACTCACCGCCTCCCCCGCCGCCGCGCCCCCGTTCCCGCTCCCCGAGGCCCTCGCCCACGCCGCCGGCGGCCCGCGCTACTGGCTGCCCACCCGGGCCGACCGGACGTCACCGCCCACCGCCCCCGCCGCGGGCTTCGACGTCGAGGCCGTCCGCCGCGACTTCCCCCAGCTGCACCGCGAGGTCAACGGCCGCCCGCTGGTCTGGCTGGACAACGGCGCCACCACCCTCAAGCCCCGCCAGGTGGTCGAGGCGGTCGGCGAGCACTACTCGGCGGGCACCTCCAACGTCCACCGCGGGGCGCACACTCTCGCCAAGCAGGCCACCCAGATCTACGAGGAGGGCCGCGCCGAGGCCGCCAAGCTGCTCGGCGCCCCGGACCCGGACGAGATCGTCTTCGTCCGGGGCACCACCGAGGCCGTCAACCTGGTGGCCCAGACCTGGGGCCGGGCCAACCTCGGCGTCGGCGACGAGATCCTGGTCTCCGCCGCCGAGCACCACTCCAATCTGGTGCCCTGGCAGCTGATCGCCAAGGAGCGCCGGGCCCGGGTCGTCCCGATCCCGCTGCTCCCGGACGGGCAGCTGGACCAGGACGCCTACCGGGACCTGCTCGGCTTCCGGACCAAGCTGGTGGCCCTCACCCACGCCTCCAACGTGCTGGGGACGGTGCCGCCGGTGGCCGAGATGACGGCGCTGGCCCACCGCTACGGCGCCAAGGTGCTGGTCGACGGCGCCCAGGCGGTGGCCCACTTCCCGGTGGACGTCACCGCGCTGGACGCCGACTTCTACGCCTTCTCGGGGCACAAGATCTTCGCCCCGACCGGGATCGGCGCGCTCTACGGGAAGCGGGAGCTGCTGGAGGCCATGCCCCCGTGGCAGGGCGGCGGCAACATGATCGACTCGGTGAGCTTCGAGGAGACCAGCTACGCCCCCGTCCCGCACCGCCTGGAGGCCGGCACCGGCCACATCGGCGGGGTCGCCGGGCTGCGGGCCGCCCTGCGGTACGTCGCCGGGCTGGACCGCGCGGCCGCCACCGCGCACGAGGAGCAGCTCACCGCGTACGCCACCGCGGCGCTGCGCACGGTGCCCGGGCTACGGCTGATCGGCGAGGCCCCGGGCAAGATCGGGGTGCTCACCTTCCTGCTCGCCGGGACGGACCCGATCGCCCTCGCCGGGGCGCTCGACCAGCAGGGCATCGCCATCCGGGCCGGCCACCACTGCGCCCAACCCGCCCTCGCCGCCTACGGGTTGCAGAGCGCGGCGCGGGCCTCGCTGGCCCTGTACAACACCGTGCAGGACGTCGACGCCCTGGTCGCCGCGCTCCAGGGCGTCCAGGCGGAGTCTGCGGCGGCCGGAGCCTGACCTGAGACCGGGGGCGGGCACCCCGACCACCCCTGCCCCCGGCCTCCCAGCTCCAGCCCCGCCTCCGGCCTCCCGGCCCCGGCCCCGGTCCCGCTCGCGCAGCGGGGCCGGGGCCGGGGACGTTCCGTGAGATCGACCACGGTTTCGCGCCTGGTCCGTCAGCGGCCCCGGCCGGGATGGAAGCGACATTTCTGGCCGGAAACCGTCGGAAGACGTCCCGTATTCGTCGGATTCGGGGGGCATTCAACGGACTTGTCTTCCCGGCGGCAGTCCTGGCGAAGAGTTCCGTACCTCGGCGATTTACCGCGTGTTCACATGCACTCGTCAACCGTGTTCACCGCTACGCTCTAGCGTCTAGCCGCCGCGCCGCTCGTGCTACGCGCGTCACGGCCCCTACTTCTGACACACATGACGATGACGTCGAGGATCCGACCATGCCCGCAGTTCCCTCCCGCAACAGGTGGCTCCGCTATGGTGCCGGCCTGATCGGCGCTGCCTCGCTGACCGCCTTCGGCGGTGCCCCCGCGGCCTTCGCCGCCGACGGCCCGCAGACCGCCACCCCGGTCAAGCACCTGGTGGTGATATTCCAGGAGAACGTCTCCTTCGACCACTACTTCGGCACCTACCCGAACGCGGCCAACACCGCCGACGACAAGGTGAAGTTCACCGCCAAGCCCGACACCCCCAAGGTGGACGGCCTGAGCGACGACCTGCTGCACAAGAACCCGAACCGCAACAACCCGGTCCGGCTGAGCCCGTCCCAGGCGGTCACCTGCGACCAGGACCACACCTACAAGGACGAGCAGCTCGCCTTCGACGGCGGCAAGATGGACAAGTTCGTCGAGCACACCGACATCGAGAGCTGCAAGGCTCCGATGTACACCGCGCCCGGCCTGGTGATGGACTACTACGACGGCAACACCGTCACCGGCTACTGGAACTACGCCCAGCACTTCGCGATGAGCGACAACTCCTTCGGGACCAACTACGGGCCCTCCACCCCCGGCGCGATCAACCTGGTCACCGGCAACACCCACGGCGGCTACCCGGTCGACCCGAAGACCGGCCAGCAGACCACCGACGCCTACGTGGTGGCCTCCCCGGACGCCAAGGGCATCGGCACCGTCATCAACGACCCGGACCCGGGCTACGACGACTGCTCCAGCCCCGCGCACAACCAGCTGGTGATGACCGGCAAGAACGTCGGAGACCTGCTCAACGACAAGGGCGTCAGCTGGGGCTGGTTCCAGGGCGGCTTCAAGCCGACCGGCACCAAGGACGGCAAGGCGGCCTGCGACTCCGCGCACAAGAACATCGTGGGCGCCTCGCAGACCGACTACAACCCGCACCACGAGCCCTTCCAGTACTACAAGTCCACGGCCAACCCGAAGCACCTCGCTCCGAAGGACGTCGAGGAGATCGGCCACGCCGGCCAGGCCAACCACCAGTACGACCTGACCGACTTCGACGCCGCCCTCCAGCACGGCAGCCTGCCCGCCGTCAGCTACCTCAAGGCCGCCAACTACCAGGACGGCCACGCCGGTTACTCCGACCCGCTGGACGAGCAGCACTTCGTGGTCGACACCGTCAACAAGCTGCAGAAGTCCAAGGACTGGGCCTCCACCGCCGTCGTCATCGCCTACGACGACTCGGACGGCTGGTACGACCACAAGTTCGCCGAGCCGGTCAACGGCTCCAAGGACCCGGCCAACGACAGCCTGAGCGGCGCCGGCCAGTGCGGCAAGGACGCCGGCTGGGGCGGCTACGCCGACCGCTGCGGCTTCGGCCCGCGCCTGCCGCTGCTGGTCGTCTCCCCGTACGCCAAGGCCAACTTCGTCGACCACACCCAGACGGACCAGACCTCGGTCCTGCGCTTCGTCGAGGACAACTGGAAGACCGGCCGGATCGGCGACTCCTCCTTCGACGAGCACGCCGGCTCCATCGAGGGCATGTTCGACTTCAAGAACCCGCAGTCGGCCACCCTGATCCTGGACCCGACCACCGGCGCCCCGGTCGGCGGCGACAGCCCGAGCGGACAGCCCACCGGCGGCTCCTCCGCCACCACCCCGGCCGGCTCGGCGACCTCGGCCAACGGCTCCACCGCCGTCGCCGGGGCCACCAGCAGCGTCTCCGGCCCGCCGCTGGCCGAGACCGGCGCCGACTCCAACACCGGGCCGATCGCGGCCGCGGCCGTCGCCCTGCTGGCGGTCGGCGGCGGAGCGATCTTCCTCGCCCGTCGCAAGCGCGGCCGCCGCGCCTGACGGACGGCCCGCCCGCGCAACACCCCCGGCACCGCCGGGTCCTGCTCCCAGGGCCCGGCGGTGTCCGCATTTCCCGGGCCGGGCTACCCTTCCCGCCATGACCGCCAGCGCTCCGCACCGCCGCACCCTGCTGGGCGCGGCCCTGGCGGCGGCCCTCACCGTGGGCGCTGCGACCGGCTGCTCCGCCGAGCACGCACCGCCCCGCGCGCTGCGGCTGGCCACCGGGCCCGAGGGCGGGCCGTACAACGCCTTCGGGCACTCCTTCACCGAGGCCGTGAACGCGAGCGGCCGACTCACCCTCACCCCGGTGAGCAGCGCGGCCAGCGTCGACAACCTGCAACAGCTCGCCGACGGCTCGGTGGACCTCGCGCTCACCACCGCCGACGTCGCCGAGGACGCCGTCCTGGGCCGGGACACCTTCGACCGTCCGCTCGGCCTGACGGCGCTGGCCCGGGTGTACGTCAACTACCTGCACCTGCTGGCCCCCGCCGACGGGCCGGTGCACGAGCTGGCCGACCTGGCGGGCCGCCGGGTGGCCACCGGCGCGGTCGGCTCCGGCAACCAGGTGACGGCCGGGCGGCTGCTGCGCCGGGCCGGGATCTCCGTACGGCAGCAGTCCCTCGGACTGGCCGAGTCCCTGGACGCGCTGCGCGAGGGCACGCTGGACGCGGTGTTCTGGTCCGGCGGCGTGCCGACCCCCGCGGTCGCCGCACTGGCCCGCGAACTGCCGCTGCGCTTCGTACCGTTGGACGCCGTCGCCGCGCTGCTGCGGGAGCGCTACGGCCCGGTGTACACCGCCGTCACCCTGCCCGCCGGGGCCTACGGCCTGGCGAGCCCCGTCCCCACCCTCGGCGTCGGCAACTACCTGACCGCCCGCCCGGGCGTCCCCGAGGACGCCGTACGGCGGCTGCTCGGCATCCTCTTCGACCGGTGGGCCACCCTGCTGCGCTCGGTGACGGCCGGCGCCCGGCTGGAACCCCGGTTCGCCGTCTCCACCGGGGCCGTCCCACTGCACCCGGGGGCGGCGGCCTACTACCGCTCGGTGTACGGGTAGCAGCACCCCGTCGGGCCCGCGCCGGCCTGACGGCGTGCGGCCGGCGCCCACCGTCCGACGGCCGGCCCACCGCCGCCGCCGCCGAAGCCCGGTCAGCGGCCGGGTGCGTGGAGCGCGCTGAACGCGCGCCCGGCTATCTGCTCGTGCGTACCGGCGGCATCGACCGTGACGACGAGGTCCTGACCGGCGTAGTGCTGGACGACGGACTCCGCTGTCGCGTCATGGAACCTGAATCGGTCGCGGATGCGCTCCTCCGTGTCGTCCGCACGTTGGTACAGCCCACCGCCGCAGACCTCACAGAGGCCGTTGCCCGGCGGGTCGTCCTCCCCCGGTTCGTAGCAGTGGAGCGAAGTCTCGCGGCACAGGCGGCGGGCGGCCTGGCGCCGCACGCGACGGTCGACCTCGTGCTCGGAGAGTCGCAGGTGCAGCACGCGGTCGAGGGGCGTGCCCAGTTCGTGGAGCAGTTCGTCCAAGGCGTGTGCCTGGGCGGTGTTCAGCGGATGCCCTTCGAGGAGGAAGGCCGCGGGGGCCGCCTGGCGCAGGTGGTCGTGCGCGATGGCGCTGACGAGCTGGTCCGGCACCGGTCCGCCGGACCGGAAGACGTCATCGCATCGAGTCCCGAGTTCGGTCCCCTGGCGGATGTGAGCGCGGACGAGGTCGCCGAACACGATGCGCGGCACTCCCAGGACGCCGGCGATCGTGCCGGCCGGGTGTTCCAGCTGCCACGCCGGTGGCTGCAGGAGAACAACACGCATTTCCCATCACTCCTCGGGTGCACTCCGATGCGGGACAGCAGGTCGGCGTTCGCACCGTACCGGCCTCGGCCCGGCAGGACGAAGTCCGCTCCGGGGCCCGGACGGGTCCGAGCGATCGGTAGGGCGTGACGATCCGGTGACACGGAGGGCTCCATTCCGTCGCGTGGCCGGACTAACTTCGATCGTGCACGCCGCTACGCCTCTGGTCCGCCCCCGTCCGGGTCGGTGCGAGCAACGAGCATGCCCTCAACCGAACTTCGCCCAGGAGGACCAGATGTCCCGTTCGACCACCCGCCGCGCCCGCACCCTGGCCGGCGCCGTCCTGACCGTCGCGCTGCTGGTCCCGGCGGCCACCGCGTGCAGCAGCTCCGCCGACTCGGCCACCGCGGCCGCGCCCACCGGTGCCCCGGCCGTCACCGGCCCGGCGACCACGCCGACCGCCCCTGCCGGCAGCCCCGCCGACAGTGCCACGCCGAGCGCGTCCGGCGCCCCCGCCTCACCCGCTCCCGCCTCCCCCGGGGCGCACGGCAGCGGCGCCCCGGCCACGCCGACCGGCGCGCACCGCAGCACGCCGCCGGCGGGCGCCGGCAAGGGCGCGCCCCCGGTCGCCGGCCAGAGCCTGCCGGACGGCAGCAAGCTGGAGGTGCAGAAGCTCGGCGACCTGCACTACGTCGGCAAGATCGTCAACGCCGGCCAGGTGCTCGGCACGATCGAGGCGGACGGCCGGGACACCGGGCTCGACGCCAACGGCATGTTCGTGGTGCTCGCGATGGACGGCACGGTGCACGCCTGGACGGGCGGCGCCCACCAGGGCCCGGGCACCTTCAAGCTGGCGGGCGGGTGGACGGCCAAGGTCACCAAGGTCGGCGAACTCCACTACCGTGCCGACATCATCGGCAACGAGAACGCGGTGATGGGCACCGTCGAGTCCGACCAGCACGACGCCGGGCTCGACGCCAACGGCGTGTACATCGTGCTCAGCACCGGCGGGGTGATCAGCTCCCACGAGTGAGCCCGGAGCCGCGACCGAGGCACCGTCAAGCCCGTTTGATAGCGGCCGCTACGGCTGGCTACGCTGCACCTCATGCGGTTGAACGTCCGGCCGGGGCAGCGGCGCCGGCTCCACCAGGCCCCCGAACAGCACGCGCGCCGACGGCGCGGACCCGCCCTGGACGCGGCGTGATCCTGCGCATCGACCGGGCCTGGCTGCTCGACATCGCCCACCGCTTCCTGCCCACCGACCCCGACATCACGGACTACGGCACCCTCACCGCCGCCGTCGCCCGGCACGCCGACGAGGTCATGGACGTCCCCGTGTACGAGGGCCCGCACCAGCGCGCGGCCGCGCTGATGCACCAGCTCATCCGGGTCCCGGCACTGGAGTCCGGCAACGAGCACTTCGCCGCGGTCGTCGCCGCCGCCTACCTCACCGCCTCCGGCGTCACCGTCACCGTCGGGCCGAAGGCCGCAACCGAGCTCGCCGCCCGCATCCGGGACGGGCGCGCGGACGTCCGGGAGACCGCTACGGCCCTCCGCGCCTGGTACCGCTGAACCCGCTGCGGAGCTCAGGGCTCAGGGCTCAGGGCTCAGGGCGCGGACAGCCGGAACTCGACGGTCAGTCCGTGGGGGCTCGTCGGCTCGACGGTGAGCGTTCCGCCGCCGGCGCGGGCGAGTTCGTCCGCGATGGCCAGGCCGAGGCCGGTGCCGGGGAGGTTCTGGTGCTCCGGCGCTCGGGCGAACCTCCCTAGCAGCAGCGGGAGTTGGGCGGCCGAGACACCGGGGCCGGTGTCCCGAACCCGGACCACCGCGCCGCCGTCCGGGCCGGGCCGGGCGGTCACCCGGACGCGGGCGCCCGGCGGGACGAACTTGCCGGCGTTGTCCAGCAGGGCGTCCAGGATCCGCCCGGCCGCGTCGGGCAGGGTGCGGGCGCGCAGCCCGGGGGTGACGTCGGCGGTCAGCTCCGGGCCGCCCGCCTCGAACACCGGGGCCCAGGCCGCCACCCGCTCGGCCACGGCCGCGGAGACGTCCTGCTCCTCGACCGGCGCGGCGGCCGCCTCCAGCCGGGCGAGGGCCAGCAGGCCGTCCAGCAGCTCGCCCAGCCGGTCCGCCTCGTCCAGGGCGAGGGCGTGCGCCGTGCGGCCGGGGCCCGGTTCGACGTACGGCTCGGCGTTCTCCAGTTGCAGAACCAGGGTGGCCAGCGGGTTGCGCAGCTGGTGCGAGGCGTCGGCGACGAAGTCCCGCCGGCGGCGCAGCGATTCACCGACCGCCGCCGCCATGCCGTCGAAGTGCTCGCGCAGCCGCCGCAGTTCGGGCGGGCCGGTGTCGGCGGCGGCAGCAACGGCGGCGCGCGCTTCGAAGCGGCCGTCGGCCATGGTGGCGACGGCGCGGTCGAGTTCGTGGACGGGCCGCAGCAGCCAGCGGGCGATGCCGGCCGCGACCAGCGCGGCGGCGGCGAAGGCGGTGACGGCGCCGGCCGCGATCAGCGTCCAGCGGACCAGCACGTCGTGCCGTGCCGCGCCGGTGGGGACGGTCAACAGGACGGCTCCGCCGACCCGTTCGTCCTGGCCGACCGGTTCGGCCAGCACCACGGTGTCCGGTCCCCAGGGGAGGACGGTGGGCAGGGCCTCGGTGGAGCGGCCGGTCAGGGCGCGGTCCTCGGCCTGCCGGGCGGCCGGGCCGACCGGGGCCGGGCCGGCCCGGCCGACGGTGTGCCCGACGGTGTCGACCACGGTCACGGCGGCGCCGTAGAGCTGGGCGTAGCGGGTGAGTTCGGCGTCGAGTTCGCGGCGGTCGGCGTCGGTGCGGATCCGGTCGGCGAGTTCGGCGAAGCGGACGCCGTCGGCCCGGCGTTGCAGCAGCAGGTGTTCGGTGCGGCCGCGGGCGTAGGAGTCGGCCAGCGGCAGGGCGAGCAGCAGCACGGCCGTGCCGATGAGCGCGGTGAGCACGGCCAGCAGCCGGCGCCTCACCGGCCGTCCAGGGCGCCGAGTTGGTAGCCGTAGCCGCGGATGGTGCGGAGCAGGGCGGCCCGGCCGGTCTTGGCCCGGATGCCGGCCACGTGCACGTCGAGCGAGCGGGAGGAGGCGAGGAAGGCGTCGCCCCAGATCCGGTCGAGGATCTCCTCGCGGGAGCGGACGTCGCCGGGTTGCGCGGCGAGCAGGGCGAGCACGTCGAACTCGCGCCGGGTGAGCCGGACTTCGACACCGTCCACGGTCACGCTGCGGGCCGCCAGGTCGATCGTGACGTCCCCGGTGCGCACCTGCCGCTGCCCGCCGGCCGGTTCGGGGGCGGCGCCGCCGGTGCGGCGGCGCACGGTGTCGATCCGGGCGATGAGTTCGGCCATCCGGAACGGCTTGACCACGTAGTCGTCGGCGCCGGCCCGCAGGCCCTGGAGGACGTCCCGCTCCTCGCCGCGCGCGGTGACCACGATCAGCGGCACCGCGCAGACCGTGCGCAGCTTGCGGAGCAGGTCGAGGCCGTCCAGGTCGGGCAGGCCGAGGTCGAGCAGGACGAACTCGGCCTCCCGGGCGTGCCGCAGCGCCTCGGCGGCGCGGACCACCCGGCGCACGGTGTGGCCGCGCCGGGCGAGCGCGGTGGCGAGGGCCTGGGCCATCCGGTCGTCGTCCTCGACCAGCAGCATGTGCACGGAGCCCTCCCCGGGATTGAGGTGACTACCGTACGGGCTCCGCCGCGGCGGCCACCGCCGGGGCCTCCCGGGGGTCGAGCACGGCGTGCCGGGTGTCGGGCATCAGCACGTAGACGACCAGGGAGACCAGCGCGCAGCCGGAGACGTACCAGAAGAAGCCGGACTCGTGGCCGCTGTTCTTGAACCAGAGCGCGATGTACTCGGCGGTGCCGCCGAACAGCGCGTTGGCGAGGGCGTACGGGAGCGCGACGCCGAGCGCGCGGATCCGGGTGGGGAAGAGTTCGGCCTTCACGGCCGCGTTGATCGAGGTGTAGCCGGTGACGACGAGCAGCGCGACGAGCGAGAGTCCGAGTGCGGACCAGTAGCCGGAGGCCGAGCCGAGGGCGGTCATCAGCGGGTAGGTGCCGACGGTGCAGCCGAGCGCGAAGGTGATCAGCAGCGGGCGGCGGCCGATCCGGTCGGAGAGCAGTCCGGCCAGCGGCTGGACGGCGGCGAACACGGCGAGCGCGGTGAAGCTGACCAGGGTCGCGGTGTTCTTGGCGAGCCCGGCGCTGCCGATCAGGTACTTGGTCAGGTAGGTGGTGTACGTGTAGTAGGCGACGGTGCCGCCGAGGGTCAGGGCCATCACCAGGGCGGCCTGGCGTCGGTGCTCCCACAGGCTGCGCAGGGTGCCGCGGGCATCGGCCCGCTCCCGGCCGGCGGACTCGGCGGTGAAGGCCTCGGTCTCCGGCAGCCGGCGGCGCAGCCAGAGCACCACGACGGCCAGCACGGCGCCGAGCAGGAACGGCAACCGCCAGCCCCAGGAGTGCAGTTGGGCGCTGGTCAGGGTGTGCTGCAGGACGATCAGGATGCCCAGGCCGAGGAGTTGGCCGCAGGTCATCGAGACGTACTGGAAGGAGGAGCCGAGGCCCCGCCGATTCGGTGCGGAGGCCTCGGTGAGGTAGGTGGCGCTGGCCGCGTACTCGCCGCCGATGCTCAGGCCCTGGAGCAGCCGCGCGAGCAGCAGCACGACGGCGCCGAGGTAGCCGGCCCGCGCGTAGGTCGGGGCGACGGCGATCAGTACGGCGGCCGCGGACATCATGGTGACGGTCAGGGTGAGCGCGCTCTTGCGGCCGTGCCGGTCGGCGGCCCGGCCGAGCAGCCAGCCGCCGACCGGGCGCATCAGGAAGCCGACCGCGAAGATGCCGGCGGTGTTCATCAGCTTGGCGGTGGAGTCGCTGCCGGGGAAGAAGTCGTCGGCGAAGTAGACGGCGAAGCTGGCGTAGACGAACCAGTCGTACCACTCCACCAGGTTGCCCAGGGACCCGCCGATCAGGGCGCGCCGCCGCCGGGCGCGGTCCCCGCCGGGCGGCTGCGGGCGGGGAGCGGGGGCGGCCGGGACGGCGGCGGACGGGGACATGGCGGCTCCGGGGGCTGGTACGGCGGGTGGGTGTCCCAGAGCGTGCCGCCGCCCGCGGGGCGGCGGCAAGGAGCGCCGCGCAGATCTTACGTTCCGCTAAGGAAGCCGCCCCCGGTGTCCACCCGCCGGGGGCGGGCCCGGGGCCTCCGCCGGGGGCCGGCCCGGGCATCCACCAGGGGCGAGTCGGGGGACAAGCGTTACATTGGGGCGGAAAGCGGACCGATCACCGGCGAGGTGCGGCGGATGCACGCGATCACCGACTGGCTGCGCGGACTGTCCGGCCCGGTCGTGTACGCGGTGGTCGGCGCCATGGTCTTCACCGAGGACGCGCTGTTCTTCAGCTTCTTCATCCCGGGCGAGACGGCCGCCGTCCTCGGCGGCTTCATCGCCCACCAGGGCAGCGTCTCGCTCGGCTGGATGGTCCTGGTGGTGGTCTGCGCGGCCGTCCTCGGGGACTCCGCCGGCTACGAGATCGGCCGCCACCTCGGCCCGGCGATCCTGCGCACCCGCCCGCTGCAGCGGCACGCGAAGCGGGTCGGGACGGCGCAGGACCTGATCCGCCGGCGCGGGCCGGCCGCCGTGTTCGTCGGCCGCTTCATCGCCTTCTTCCGCCCGCTGGTGCCCTCGCTGGCCGGGATGTCCCGGATGCCGTACCGCCGGTTCCTGCTCTACAACGCCCTCGGCGGGCTGGCCTGGGCCTTCGGCTTCACCCTGCTGGGCTACTTCGCCGGGGCCGCGTACACCAGGGTGGAGGGCACCGTCGGCCGGGTCGCCGCCATCACGATCGCCGGTCTCGTCGCCGTCGCCCTGCTGGTCTGGTTCCTGCGGCGCCACCACGCGCGCGGCCACGAGCCGTCGGACGAGGACGGCGGCGGGGAGCGCTGAACGGGGAGCGCTGAACGGGGGCGTGCCCGGACCCGTCACCAATCCGGGCACGCCCGCCGGTCACCGAGCGCTACCGGAACGGCGGCGCGTCCGGCGCGCAGACCCGGCCGCGCGGCGGCAGGTCGCCGTCCACCAGGTAGCGCGCCTCGTAGCCGGCGGCGCAGCCGCTCGGGTTGCCGAGCACGCTGTGGCCCGGGCCGTCGACGGTCAGCAGCCGGCCGCGGGCCAGGGTGTCGGCCAGCGCGCGGGAGCCCTCGTACGGCCAGGCCGGGTCGCCGGTGTTGGCGACGACCAGCACGGGCGCGGCGGTGTAGCGGTCCCAGGGCCCGGTGTAGCGGTCCCGGGCGGCCTCGGCCGGCCAGGCGGCGCAGCGCTGGGTCTGCCAGACCCAGTACGGGCCGAGGGCGCCGGAGCGCTCCCGGGCGAGGTCGGCGAGCGCCGGGTAGTCGGCGCCGGCGGGCGGGTTGACGGTGTCGGCGCACAGCACGCCGAGGACCTGCGTCCGGCCGGGCTGTGCGCCGGTCGGCAGGGGTGCCGCCGGGGTGTCGGCGGCGGTCCACAGGCTCTGCAACTGCCCGCCCAGGGCGGCCCAGCCGGGGCTCCCGAGCTGCGGCAGCGGCTGGGCCGAGTACAGCAGCAGCGCGACGGCCGAGACGGCGCTCGCCTCGTCGTAGGTGACGGCCTGCGCCCCGGTGCCGACGGTGAGCGGTCCGTGCGCCAGGCGGTCCGTCAGCGCGGCGTACTTGGCCCTGGTCGCCTCCGGGCTGCCCGCGGAGAAGGCGCAGGCGGCCGGGGAGGCGGCGCCGCAGCGGTCGAGGAAGTCGTCCAGGGCGCGGGCCGAGCCGAGGTCGCTGCCGGTGCGCAGGAACGGCGGCAGCGCGCCGTCCTGCGGGGTGCGGCCGGTGGACCAGGCCACCGGGTCGGCGGCGCTGTCCAGGACCATGGCGCGGACCCGGCCGGGGAAGAGGTTCGCGTAGGTGGCGCCGAGGTACGTCCCGTAGGAGGTGCCGAGGTAACTGAGCCTGCGGTCGCCGACGGCCTGGCGCAGCAGGTCGAGGTCGCGGGCGACGTCCGCGGTGGACAGGTGGGCGAGCAGGCCGGTGTCGTCGTTGTCGGCGCACTGGCGGCCCAGTTGCGCGTAGGCGTCGGCCCAGCGCGACTGCTGCTCGGCGCCGATCGGGTAGCCGGCGGGGAGTCCGCCGAGCAGGGCCTGTTCGCCGCCCGGGTCGGGGAAGCACCGCAGGGTGGTGGAGGCGCCGACGCCGCGCGGGTCGAAGCTGACGATGTCGAAGCGCCGGCGGACGTCCTCGGGGAACAGCGGGGTGGTGGAGGGCAGCGCCAGGGTGCCGGGGATCGCCGGGCCGCCCGGGTTGTAGAACAGGGTGCCGATCCGGTGCGCCCGGTCGTCGGCGGGGCGGCGGATGAGCGCCAGGTCGATGGAGCGGCCGTGCGGGTCGCGGTAGTCCAGCGGCACCCGGGCGGTGTCGCACTGGAAGCCCGGGGCGCAGGGCTTGGTCCAGGTCAGGGCCGGCACCGGCGGGGCGGGCGCGGCGGCCGAGGCGGCGGCCGGGGTGAGGGCGGCCAGCAGCAGGCCGGCGGCCGTGGCCGCGGCGGCGCGGAGGGTGGTGGTGCGGAGGGCGATGAGGGGGCGGGGTCGGGGCACGGGCGGGCTCTCTCCGTTGTTGATCATGTGATCGGGCGCCACGGAGTCTTCCGGCCCCCGCTGTCAGGGCACTGACATCCCGCCCTCCGATCACTGACAGCTCGCCGGCAGGCCCGGTCCGCCACTGTTGACGAATCGTCAGCAAGTTCTCCTCCGCGCCTTGACGGCCCACCGACACGGCCCTACAACGGAGTCAGCTCCCCCGTCCCCCGACCCTCGGAAGTCCCTTGGGAGCAGCGGACGTTCGCCTTCTCGCCCCTCACCGAGGAAGAGGCTTTCCCATGCGCGCACCCCTCCACCGCACCGCGCCCCTGGCCCTCGCCATACTCGCCGCGCTCGCCCTGGCCACGGCCGCCCCGGCCTCCGCAGCCACCGTCTCCGCTGCCCCGGCAGACGACGCCGGCCCCGTGCTCACCACCGGCAGCACGGGCGGCGCCGCCGTCACCGCGGGCGACGCCCTCGCCGCGACGCTCGCCGGCGGCTCCGCCACCTTCTACTCCACCGCCACCAGCACCACCGGCGTCACCTGCGCGACCTCCCAGCTGTCCGCCACCGTGCTGACCAACCCGGCCGCCCCCGGCACCGCGACCGAGTCCATGACCGGCCTCACCTTCGACTCCTGCACCGCCAACGTCACCGGCGTCACCTCGGTGCAGAGCCTGACGGTCGACACCCTGCCGTACGGCGTCTCGATCGACGACGGCACCGGCCTGCCCGTCACCCTGACCGGCGGCAGCGCCGGGCAGATCCAGGCCACCGCCGTCCTGAACAGCTGGTTCGGCACCATCACCTGCACCTACCAGCTCAGCGGAGCCTTCACCGGCGCCGCCGACAACGGCGGCCAGAGCCTGACCTTCACCAACGAGCACTTCGCCAAGAGCGGCGGCTCCGGCCTCTGCCCCGGCGACGGCTACTTCTCGGCGAGCTACGGCCCGGTCGCCGACACCAGCCAGTCCGGCGCCCCGGCGGTCTACGTGAACTGATCCCCGGGCCAGCGGCAGCCCGCCAGCGGCGGCACGAAACGATCAGACCGGGGCAGATTCGGACCCAAGCGGGCGGGATGGGACGATACCTGCCATGTCTAGCAAGTCTCCGCCGGTCCGGGGCAACGAGGCCCCCGCCGACCCGCTCCGCCGCCTGCTGCTCGAACTGGGCGACGCCCTGCTGGGCGGGGGCCTTCCCGTCCATGAGGTCGAGGAGGAACTCCGCGGGCTCGGACGGGCACTGGGGGCGCCCGAGGTGCGGGTCGCCGCGCTCACCAACGGCCTGTTCGTCGCCCTCGACGCGGTGGAGGCCACCAGCTTCGCGCCGGTCGGCGCCGCGCTGCGGTTCGAGCAGACCGCGGACGTCCTGCACCTGGTGCACCGGCTGCGCGCCGGCGAGCTGGACGGCCCCCGGGCGCTGGCCGAGCTGGACGCCATCCGGCTCGCCCCCGCCCGCTGGCCCGCCTGGGTGGCGGACCTGGGGGCGCTGCCGGTCGGGGTGGGCGTCTGCCTGTTCCTCCAGCCGGTGACGGCGAACGTGCTGGCCGCCGGGGCCGGCTCGCTGATCGTGGCGGGCCTGACCGTCCTGGCCCGCCGGCTGCCCAGGCTGCGCCCGCTGCTGCCGGTCACCGCCGGGTTCCTGGTGGCCCTGCTCGTCCTGTCGCTCACCCGGGCCGGCCTGCTGGAGGGCCCGCTGCGCACGATCGTGGCCACCCTGGCGATCCTGCTGCCGGGCGGACTGCTGGTCACCGGGCTGTCGGAGGTCGCGGCGGGCGCCGCCAGCGCCGGGACGGCCCGGCTGGTGTCCGGCGCGGTGCAGCTGGCGCTGTTCCTCGCCGGGGTGGCGGCGGCCACCACCGCGCTCGGCGTACCGGCCAGTGCGCTGGCCAACATCCAGGTGGCCAAGCCGAGTTGGTGGGTGATCGCGGTGGGGCTGGCGATCGCCGTGGCCGGCGTCGTGGTCAATGTGAACACCCCGCCCCCGGCGATCCCGTGGATCGTCGCGGTGATCGCGGTCAGCGTCACCGTGCAGGTGGTGGTCGGGTCGGTCCACGGCGCGGCGATAGGCGGGCTGGCGGGCGCCGTCAGCGCCGCGGTCGCGGCCACCGTGGTGCACTGGCTGCCCGGCGGACCGCTCTGGCAGGTGCTCTACCTGCCCGCGTTCTGGATCGTGGTGCCCGGCTCCTTCGGCCTGCTGAACACCGCGCAGATCGAGGTCGGCAACGGCGCCCAGTCGGTGCTGGCCGCCGTGTCCGCGGTGTTCGGGGTGTCGATCGGCACCCTGATCGGCTCGGTGATCAGCCGGATCCCGCGCCCCTCGCTCGCCGTCGCCCAGCTCCGGGCCTGACCCCCACCGCACGCCCGACCGGCGCGGTCCCCGGCTCAGCCGGAGGCCGCGCCGTTTCCGTCTCCGTCTCCGTCTCCGTCTCCGTTGCCACTGCCGTTGCCCTTGCCCTTGCCCTTGCCGTTGCCGTTGCGGACCGCGAGCAGCGCGGTGTCGTCCGTCAGGCGCCCGCCGCTGTGCCGGAGGACGGCGCCGACGACGGCCCCCACCAGGCGCTCCGGCTCCCCGGCCCCGGGCAGGCCGGCCAGGCCCTCCAGGTGGGCGCGCAGGTCGAAGAAGTCGCCCTGGCGGTCCCGGGCCTCCGTCACCCCGTCCGTGACGATCAGCACGGTCTCGTCCACGCCCAGTCGGAGCCGCTGCACCTGCGGGAGCCGGCCGGCCAGCGGGGCGAGGCCCAGCGGGACGCCGTCACCCGGCGGCAGCTGCCGGACCCCGTCCGGGCCCAGGACGTACGGGCAGTCGTGGCCGAAGTTGACCACCTGGATCTCCCCGGGGGCGTCCTCGGGGAACCAGACGACCACCGCCGTGGCGAACCGCTCGTCCTCCTCCCCCAGCCGGGCGGAGAGCCGGTTCTGCCGGTGCACCCGCTCCTCCAGCCAGGAGGCGACCGTCGCCAGGCCCTCCTCCCGGAAGGCCGCCTCCCGGAAGCAGCCGACCAGCGCGGCCGCCGTGGCGACCGCCGGCAGCCCCTTCCCCTGGACGTCGCCGAGGACGACCCGCGCGCCGTACGGGGTGGCCACCACGTCGTAGAAGTCGCCGCCGACCCGGGCCTCCACGTCGGCGGCCAGGTAGCGGGCCTCCGCGTCCACCCCGCCCCAGCCCGGCGGCACCGGGCGCAGCACCACCTGCCGGGTGGTCTCGGCGGCGCCCTGGAGATGGCGGACGTAGGCGGCGGCCCGGGCCCGGAAGACGCTGAGCGGATACGCGAGGACGCAGCCGGCGATCACCAGCAGGAAGTCCTCGATCCCGTGGGACTTGCCCCAGAGGCCGTTCAGCCCGGGATAGGCGGCGACCGCGAGACCGGCGAAGGCCACGGTGACCGCCGGACCGCACAGCCCCGCGGCGACCACCGGGACCAGGGCCAGCCAGCTGAGCGACTCGAAGGAGCTGGGGGTGAGGGCGTCCACGGCCACCACCGCCGCCAGCAGCACGGCGGGGATCAGCCAGGACCGGTGCCCGTACCGGACCAGCACCGGCAGCTGGGGCCCCGGGTCGGACGGCGGCCGGGCCGGCCCGAACGCCTCCGCGGCACGCACCCGCAACGGCCCCTCCGCTCTCCTCCGGTGGCGCGACGCCACCGGGCCCGGCGCCGTCGCGCCCACGTTAGAGGGCCGGGGCGCCCGTCGCCCCTCGGCCCGCACCCGTCCGGCCCAGTCGGCCGACCCCTCGCGCGGCGCGGCGGGGTGGGGCGCCCGGCACGGCCCGGAGCCGACCGCCCCACCCGGCCGGGGCTAACCTGGCCCCCGCACCGCAAGCCCGTACCCGCACCGCGAGAGGCCTTTCCCGATGAGCACCCCCAGCACCCCCGTCGTCGAGCGGTCGGACGACCGGCACCGCTACGAGATCCTGGTCGACGGCGAACTCGCCGGTTTCACCGAGTACTTGGACCACGACGGGCAGCGCGTCTTCTACCACACCCTGGTCGAGGAGGCCTTCGCCGGCCGCGGCCTGGCCGGGCAGCTGGTCCAGGAGGCGCTGACGGACGTCCGGGCCGCCGGGAAGCGGATCGTGCCGATCTGCCCGTACGTGGCCAAGTTCCTGACCAAGCACCACGAGTTCGCGGACCTCACCGACGAGGTCACCCCCGAGGTCAAGGCCTGGCTGCGCGGGCAGTTGCACAGTTAAGCCCTGTCCGGCCCGGGGTGGTGGGGTCGTTGGGCCCTGGCCGCCGCCCCGGGCGGGCCGGGATCCTGGTCGCCGGTCGCGCCGGAGGGACGTGGCGCACGGCGGCGGAAGGGCCTGGGCGATGGGCGGGTTGATCACGGTGGGGGCGTTCGAGGGCGGCGCGGCGGGTGAGGCCCTGGCCGAGGCCCGGGGGCGGATCGCGGCGGCCGCGGCCCGCGCCGGCGGGGCCGGCACGCTGGTGGAGGCACTGCGGATCCGGCTGAGCAGCGTGGCCGGCGGGGTGCTGGCGCAGGCGAACGCCGAGGTGGACGGACGGCGGATCCGGGTCCAGCGGGCCGCCGCCGAGCCGGGCGCCTCGCTCGACCGGGTCGCCGAGTCCCTGCTCGGCCGGATCCGGGCCGTCACCGGCAGCTGGGTTCCGCGCCCGTGGCCCGCCCCCGCGACGCCCGCTCCCCCGGTGGCCGCCGAGGGTGCGGACCGGATCGTCCGCCGCAAGGAGCCGGCCCTGGTCTGGTGCACGCCCGAGGCGGCCGCCCGGACGATGGACGCGATGGACTACGACATCCACCTCTTCACCGACCCGGCCACCGAGACCGACGCCGTGGTCTACCGGGTCGGCCCCACCGGCTACCGGCTGGCCCGGACCAGGCCGGACGGCCCGTCCGGGCGCCGCACGGCACCGATCACGCTCAGCCCGCACGGCGCGCCGCCGCTCACCGAGCGGCAGGCCGTCCGGCGGCTGGTGGGGGCGGAGCTGCCGTTCCTGTTCTTCGCCCACCCGGCGGGCGGCCGGGGCCGGGTGCTCTACCGGCGCTTCGACGGCCGGCTGGGGCTGATCTCGGGCCGGAGTTGAGGACACGGGAGGACGGTGCGGCCCCGCCGGGCGGGGCCGCACCGTCGGCACGTCCGGGTCGTCACATGTTGATCATGTGACCGGCGAGGCCGTGGATGGCCTCCTTGACCGCCTCGCCCAGGGTCGGGTGGGCGTGCACGTTGCGGGCGACCTCGTGGACGGTGAGGTCCCACTGCTGGGCCAGCGTCAGCTCGGGCAGCAGCTCGGTGACCTCGGGGCCGATCAGGTGGGCGCCGAGCAGCTCGCCGTGGGTGTTGTCGCAGATCACCTTGACGAAGCCGATCGGGTGGCCGAGGCCGTGCGCCTTGCCGTTCGCGGTGAACGGGAACTTGGCGACCTTGACGTCGTAGCCGAGGTCGCGGGCCTGGGCCTCGGTGTAGCCGAAGGAGGCGATCTGCGGCTGGCAGTAGGTGGCGCGCGGGATCATGGCGAAGTCGACCTCCATGGTCTCCGCCCCGCCGATCGTCTCGGCGGCGATCACGGCCATCGTCTCGGCGGCGTGCGCGAGCATCAGCTTGGCGGTGACGTCGCCGATCGCGAAGATGTGGTCGACGCTGGTGCGGCCGCGGCCGTCGACCGCGATGGCGTTGCGGTCGGTCAGCTTGACGCCGGTGTTCTCCAGGCCGTAGCCGTTGACCCGCGGCGCGAAGCCGATCGCCTGGAGCACCTTGTCGGCCTCCAGCACCTGCTGCTGCCCGTCCTTGCTGACGGTTACCCGCACCTTGGCGTTCGGGTCGCTGTCGTCGATCGACTCGACCCGGGTCGAGGTGAGCACCTCGATGCCCAGCTTGCGGTACTGCTTGGCGAGTTCGGTGGAGACCTCGACGTCCTCCAGCGGCACCACGCGGTCCAGGAACTCGACGATGGTGACCTTCACGCCGTAGTTGTGCAGCACGTAGGCGAACTCGACGCCGATCGCGCCGGCGCCCGCGATGATGATGCTCTCCGGCAGCTGCTCGGTGAGGATCTGCTCCTCGTAGGTCACCACGCGCTCGCTCAGGCTGGTGCCGGGCAGCAGGCGGGTGGTGGCACCGGAGGCGATGACGCAGTGGTCGAAGGTGACCACGTCGAAGCCGCCGCCGCTGAGCGCGACCTGGAGGGTGTGGTCGTCGACGAAGGTGCCCCAGCCGTCGTACTCGGTGATGCCGTTCTTCTTCATCAGGTAGTGGACGCCCTTGACCCGGCCGTCGGCCACCGAGCGGCTGCGCTTGAAGGCCTCGGAGAAGTCGAAGGTCACCTGGCCCTCGACCTTGATGCCGAAGGTCTTGGCCTCCTTGGTGAAGATGTGGGCGAGCTCGGCGTTGCGCAGCAGGGCCTTGGAGGGGATGCAGCCGACGTTGAGGCAGACGCCGCCCCAGTACTTGGCCTCGATGACCGCGACCTTCAGGCCCAGCTGGGCCGAACGGACGGCGGCGGTGTAGCCGCCGGGGCCCGCGCCGAGGACGACGACGTCGTAGTGCGTGCTCATGTTGCTGACTCCTCCGAGGGTGTCACGGTGTCGTGATCTCGGTCCCATGGTGTCAGGACCGGACTCGGCGCACCCACCGGGTCTCGGCGGATGCGCTCCGCGCGGCACCGTACAGGGCCGGGGGCCGATTGTCAGTGGCGTCCACTACGGTGGCCCGTACCCTGACCCACCAGGGGCGACGGCCGACGGGAGGTGCCGGATGGACGGTGTGCGCACGGCCGGTGGGTGGGCCCGCCGCCCGAGGACGGCAGCGGGCCCACCCGGGCGTCAGGCCGCCACCGCGTGGGCGTCGGCGCCGCCCGCTCCGGCATCGCCGGCTCCGGCGCCGCCCGGGGTGTCCGTACCCGCTCCGGCGGCCGCCCGAGCGGCCGGGCGCTGCCCGGGCACGGGCCGTTGCAGCGAGGAGAGGTCCCAGGCGTAGGTGCCGACGGCGTGGGCGATCACGTCGATGTTGACGTCGAAGGCCGCCGGGTCGAGGTTGTCCAGGTCGTCACAGGCCTTGTGGTAGCAGGCGTCGAAGGCGGTGCCCGCCGTGCCGCCGTAACGGGCCTGCTGCTCGGGGGTCTTGATCACCTCGGCGCCGGTGTCGGTGCCGCCGGCCGGGATGCCCGCGTCGATGAACGGACCGTAGTCGGAGCGGCCGTTGAAGGCGGACGGGTCGTGCGGCAGCTCGCGGCCGTCCAGGTAGTCGGTGAGGAACCGCTCGATCTGGGCGGAGCCCTCCGGGCCCGCGCCGCCGCCGGCGCTGCCGGAGCCGTTGTAGACGAACTGCGCGTAGTTGGGGGACGCGATCATGTCGAAGTTGAGGTAGAGCCGGATGTTCTTCCGGTCCGCGTCGGCGAGCGACTTCACGTACGCCTCGGAGCCCTTGAGGCCGAACTCCTCGGCGGACCACCAGGCGAACCGGACCTTGTTCTTCACCGGCCGGGTCCCGAGGTTCTTCGCGACCTCCAGGATGCCGGCGGCACCGGAGCCGTTGTCGTTGATGCCGGGCCCGGCCGGGACGGAGTCCAGGTGGGCGCCGATCATCACGGTGTTCGCCGGATCACCGCCCCTGGTCTCGGCGATGACGTTCCAGGTCTTGCGCTGCTCCATGAAGGTGCGGAGGTCCAGGGTCACCCGCACCGGCCCGGCGGCGGCCTGGGCGGCCAGCGCCTCGCCGGCCGCCTTGGCGATCCCGCCGGTCGGGACCTTCCCGGCGGTGGGCTCGCCGAGGGTCCCGTTCAGCTCGCCGTCGGTGTTGTTGTAGATCAGCGCCCCGAGGGCGCCGGCCGTGGCCGCGGCCGCCTGCTTCTCGGCGAAGCTGCACCCGCCGCGCCGGATCAGCGCGATCCGGCCGGTGACGGAGCCCGCCGGGTAGTCGGCGGGCGTGCAGCCGGTGGTGGCGCCCACCGGGGCGACGCCCAACTCGGCGGTCAGACCCGCCTCCGGGCCGCTCACCGAGTAGGTCATCGCCAGGACCGGCACCGACTCCGCCTTCGGCGACAGCACGTCCAGGCGCTGGGAGCGGGCGTCGAAGAAGGTGTACTCGAAGTCCTGCCGGGAGACCTTGAGCCCGGCCCGCCGCGCCTGTTCGGCGATGTACCGCGCGGACAGGTCGTGGCCCTTCGAACCGGCCGCCCTGGTACCGCCGTTGCGGTCGGCGAACCGTTGCAGCGCGACCAGGGTGTCCCGGGCGTCCTCGGCGCTGCTGGCCCCGACCAGCCGCTCGGCCAGCTTGGCGCCCCGGCGGGCCGGGTCCTGGTCAGCGTTGGCGCTGCCCGCGCCGACCAGGAGTAACGGGGCGACCAGGGCGGCGGCGGTCAGGGCGGCGAGCGGGGACGTCCGGAAACGGGATCGGTGACGGGAGCGGGGCTTCAAGGCGACTCCTTCCGACGGTCGGTGGGTTCACGATTTGACAGGACGCGGACCGCCTTGCCAAGGGCGCCGCGCGGCCGCGAGGTGCGCGGGACGCCCTGGGCGGTGATCCTGGAGGGGTGGGGGCGTCTCATCCAGGAGGGTGACCACATGTCCATGCTGGATAAGCTCAAGGGCCTGTTGAAGGGCCACGAGGACCAGGCCGAGAAGGGTGTCGACAAGGCCGGCGACTACGTCGACGAGCGCACCCAGGGCAAGTACCAGAGCCAGGTCGACACCGCCCAGGACAAGCTCAAGGAGCAGTTCCGCGACCAGCCGCCGCAGTAGCGCGGCCCCGGCACTGCCCGGCCGGGCCGGCGGCGGCGCTCAGGCGTCGCCCCGGCCCGGCCCTTCGGCCGGCCCGGCCCCCTCGCCGACCGGCTCCGCACCCGCTTCCCCGCCCGCGCCGCAGTTCTCGCACGGCCCCGAGCCGGGCCGCTCGCGCAGCCGCCCGCACTCCGGGCACACCCGGTCCAGCCAGCAGGCCGACTCGCCGCCTTCGTCCATGCCCGCGATTCTGCCCGGCGGACCCGCGGCCCGGCGAGTAGACACTGTCTACGGCGGTCCGGTAGACAGTGTCCATGACCGAACAGGACCGCGACCTGCGCGCCCGGCTGGTGGCCGCCGGCATCGAGCTGGTGACCGAGGAGGGCGTCCACGCCCTCGGGCTGCGGGAGATCGCCCGCCGCGCCGGGGTCTCCCACGGAGCACCGCGCCGCTACTTCCCCACCCACCGAGAACTTCTCGCCGCCGTCGCACGACACGGCTTCGGCCGGCTCACCGACACCCTGGCCGGTGCCGACGCCCTCGCCGCCGGCACCGGGGCCGACCCCCGCGCCCGGATCGAGGCCCTCGCCCGCGGCTACCTCGGCTTCGCCGCGGCCAACCCCGGCATGTTCGAGCTGATGTTCCGCCACGACCTGCTGGAGGGCAGCGGCACCGAACTGCGCCGCTCCACCCTGCCGCTGTTCCGCACCCTCGTCGCCCTGGTCGGCGAACTCCACCCACAGGGCGAGGACCCGACCGCCACCACCGCCGCGCTCTGGGCCAACCTGCACGGCCTGGCCCAACTCCGCAGCTGGGGCAGCCTCGCCCTGGCCACCGGCAGCGACGGCCTCGAACCCGTGCTGCGCGCCACCCTGACCGCCCACCTCGGCCCGGCCGACCGGTGACCCCCCGTCACCGGGGGCTCGCCCTCGCCGCGAGCATCACCGGCGCCGTCCTGGTCGCCGTCGACGGCACCGTGCTCACCGTCGCGCAGCCCACCCTCCAGCGCGACCTGCACGCCTCCCTGGCCGCCGTCCAGTGGACCAGCAGCGGCTACCTCGTCACCGTCGCCGCGCTCCTCGTCTTCGCCGGGCGGCTCGGCGACCGGTACGGCCACCGGCGGCTCTTCGTGGCCGGGGTGGTCTGCTTCGCCGCCACCTCCGCCGCGATCGCCCTGGCACCCGGCATCGGCTGGGTGATCGCGCTGCGCGTCGCCCAGGGCCTCGCGGGCGCCCTGCTCCAGCCCGCCACCATCGGCATGCTGCGGGCCGTCTGGCCCGCCGACCTGCTACCCCGCGCGATCGCCGTGCGCACCGCCGCGCTCGGCCTCGCGGTCGCCGCCGGACCGCTGCTCGGCGGCGCGCTCACCACCCACTTCGGCTGGCGGGCGGTCTTCCTGCTCGGCCTGCTGCCCGCCGCCGCGGCGCTGGTCGCAGCCCTCGCCGTGCCCGCGGCCCGTACCGAGCCGACTGCCGGGGGCCTCGACCTGCCCGGCGCGGGCCTGCTGGCGCTCGCCCTGGTCTGCCTGGTGCACACCCTGGCCGTCCTGCCGACCGACGGCTGGTCGACGGGGACGGTCCTCGGCATCGCGACGGCCGGGCTCGCCGCCCTCGCCTTCGCCCGGCACGAGCGCCGGACCGCCTGCCCGCTGGTACCGCCCGCCCTGCTCCGCTCACCGGCCGTCGGGCCGGCGCTCGGTGTCCTGCTCGCGGCATCGGCGGCGGTGCTCGGCACGCTCTTCCCCGCGACCTACTTCCTCCAGGAGGTGCTCGGGCTGGACCCGCTGCACAACGCCCTGCGGGGGCTGCCGCTCGCCGTGGCGATGATCGTGGGCGCGCCCGCCTCGGCCTGGCTGGCGAGGCGTCACGGCGTGCGCGCCACCGTCTTCACGGGCATGGCACTGATCACCACCGGCACCCTGCTCACCTCCCGGCTCGGACCGGACTCGGGCGACACCGCGATCGGCTGCTGCTTCCTGCTGCTCGGCGGCGGCCTCGGCGCGGTGATGGCGACCGCGACCTCGGCCGTCGTCCGGGGTGCGGCCGACGCCGAGTCGGGAGTCGCCGGAGGGCTCCAGCAGACCGTGATGAACATCGGACCGGCCCTCGGCATCGCCCTCGCCACCACCGTCGCCGGCCGTGCCGCACCCGGCGCGGCGCTCACCCCGGTCGCCCTGGCGACGACCGGGGTGGCGGCGGCGGGCGCCCTGCTGGCGCTGCGGCTCCCCCGCCCGGCCGCGCGGCCCGTCCCGGCGCCGGTGCCCCTCAGACGCCCGTGACGCCGTCGATGCCCTCCCGGAGCAGGTCGGCGTGGCCGTTGTGGCGGGCGTACTCCTCGATCAGGTGCACCAGGACCCAGCGCAGCGAGACGGTGTCCGAGCCGACGATCCCGGCGATCCGCCGCTCCAGCGAGCCCGGCGTGTCCAGCGGCGCTCCCCCGGCCAGCTCGCGGCCGCGCTCGACCTCGGCCCGCCAGTTCGCCAGCGCCTCCGTCATCCCCCGGGCCTCGTCCAGGCCGTAGCCGTCCGGATTCTCCGGGCCGTACACCGGCGGCACCGTGCGGCTGGCGAACACCCGCTGGTACCAGGTGCGTTCGACCTCGGTGAGGTGCTGCACCAGGCCGAGCAGCGTCAGCGTCGACGGCGGCACCGAGGCCAGCCGCACCTGCCGGTCGTCGAGCCCGGAGACCTTCTGCACCAGGGTGGCCCGCTGGAACTCCAGCCAGCCCTCCAGCGTGGCGCGTTCGTCGGCGTGCGGCGGCGGGAAGGCCCGCCCGTCAGGCATGAGTGTCATGGCCGCCACTGTGCCACCCACCACTGACAGCGGCCCCCGGCGCGGCCGAGCACGCCGGGGGTCGGTCGGGGGCGTGGCCCGGGGTCAGGCCCGGGTCAGTCCCGGGTCAGGCCTGGCCGGTCGTGGAGACCACCACCACCTTGGCCACCGTGCCGTCCTCGTCCACCGAGTCCCGCAGGTGGCGGAAGCCCAGCTTCTCGCACATCGCCAGGCTCGGCGTGTTCTCGGCGCCCACCAGGCCGTAGACCTCCTTGAGCCCCAACTCCTCGGCGGCGTAACGGATCAGGCCGCGGACCACCTCGGTGCCCAGGCCGCGGCCCCAGAAGCCGGGGGCGAGGGCGGCGACCAGCTCGTGACCGTCGACGTTCCCGGTCCGCTTCACCTCCGCGTGGCCCGCGTAGGCGCCGTCCACCCACAGGCCCCAGACGTCGAAGAGCCGCTGGGGGTACACATCGCTCAGGATCGCGCGGAACAGCGTGCGCAGCTGCGGTTCGGGCACCAGGTCCTGGCCCATCCAGCGGCAGACCTCCGCGTCGCGGAGCAGGGCGACGAAGGCGTCCTCGTCCTCGGGCCGGTAGGGGACGAACTCCAGGCGTTCGGTGTGCAGCACGGGGGTCACGACGGACTCCTCTTCCTCGTGGTGGGACGGTCGGGTCAGGCCTCGGCGTTCTCCATGCGCTCGCGCAGGCTGCGCGGGCGCATGTCGGTCCACACCTCGTCGACGTAGGCGGAGCACTCGGCCTCGGTGCCCTCCCGGCCGACCGGCTGCCAGCCGGCCGGGACGTCGAGGTCGACCGGCCAGAGCGAGTACTGCTCCTCGTCGTTGCGCAGCACCTGGAAGCGGGTGTTCTCGTCCATGTCGTTCCTGCCTCTTCTCGTTCTCGTGGGGTGGTGCCGGTCAGCGGCCCGGCCGGCCGTGCCGGGCGTGCCGGGCGATGTGGCGCAGCGCCTCGGCGAACTCCTCGGCGGCCCGGCGCACTTCGGCCGGGTCGTGGACGGCGGGGCGGTGGTGCCAGGTGAAGGCGAGCCGGCCCCGCTGGGCGGCGCCGACCACCTCCAGCGGGTGGGAGCCGGGGTCGCGGGGGTCGTGGTCCTGGCCGCAGGAGCCGAGCTCGGCGCGGACCAGGCCCCCGCCCCCGGCCTCGGGGCGGGCGTCCCACTGGCCGAGGTAGTTGAAGACCACCTGGCCGTGGGCGGCGGCGGCGAGGCGTTCGCGGACCTCGGGCGGGCCGAAGGCGCGCAGGGCGCCGAAGCCGAGCCCGTTGCCGGGTACGGCGCGCAGTTGCCGGCGGACGGCCTTGACCAGGGCGCGCCAGTCGCGGTCGGGGCCGAGCTGTTCGGGCGCGGGGACGTCGAGGCCGACCGGGTGGACGGTGGTGAACCAGCCGACCGTACGGGACAGGTCGACGCCGTCGAGCAGGTCCTCCCGGCCGTGGCCCTCCAGGTCGAGGCGGATCCGCGGCTGTCCGGTCCAGCGGGCCAGGGCGAGCGCGAGGGCGGCGAGCAGCACGTCGTTGACCCGGGTGCGGTAGGCGGCGGGGGCGGCGCGCAGCAGGGCCTCGGTGTCCGCCTCGTCGAGTTCCACCGTGACGGCCGCGGTCCCGGCGCCCGTGCCGGCGCCCGCGCCGGAACCGGGGGCGTCGGCGGGGCGCGCGGGCGGTTCGGCGCGGCCCGTCACCGCCTGTTCCCAGTAGGGCAGTTCGTGGTCGAGGCCGCCCTCGGCGACGTGGGCGGCGAGCCGCCGGGCCCAGTCCCGGAAGGAGGTGCCGCGCTCCCCCAGGTCGATCGGGCCGCCCGCGCGGGCCTGGTGGTAGGCGCTCTCCAGGTCGTCGCGCAGCACCCGCCAGGAGACGGCGTCGATCACCAGGTGGTGGGCGACCAGCAGGAGCAGCGGCGGACGGTCCGGTTCGCCGGTGAAGGTGAACAGGGCGGCGCGCAGCAGCGGGCCGCGGGCCAGGTCGAAGCCGCCGTGCAGCTCGTCGGCGGCCTTGGCGAGGGCGGCGTCGGCGGACTCGGGCGACTGGCCGGTCAGGTCGTGGTGGACCAGGAGGTCCTCGGTGCGGGCGGGCGGCGGGTTGAACTGGTGCCAGCCGGACGCGTCGTGGGTGAAGCGCATCCGCAGCGCGTCGTGGTGCTCCAGCAGCGCGTTCAGGGCGGTGTCCAGGGCCGCGCGCAGGGCGGGGTGGTCCGGGTCGGGGCCGAGTTCGAGCAGCGCGGACTGGTTGAAGTGGTGGTGGGCGGCGCGCGGGGTGGTGAGGAACCACGCCTGGATCGGGGTGAGCGGCACGGCGCCGGTGACCGGTCCGTCGTCGGCGCGGTCGGGGGCGGCGCGCACCACGGTGGCGAGTTCGGCGACGGTCTGGTGGGTGAAGAGGTCGCGGGTGGCCAGGTGCAGGCCGTCCCGGCGCAGTCGGGAGACCACCTGCATGCTGAGGATGGAGTCGCCGCCGAGCAGGAAGAAGTTGTCGTCGGCGCCGACCCGTTCGACGCCGAGGACGTCGGCCCAGATCCGGGCGATCCGGCGTTCGGTGTCGTTCTGCGGGGGGCGGTGCGGTCCGGCCGCGGCCCGCACCGGTCCGGGGTCGGGCAGGGCCCGGCGGTCGGTCTTGCCGTTGGGGGTGAGCGGCAGCCGCTCCAGCGGGACGAACACGGCGGGGACGAGGTGCGGGGGCAGTGACTCGGCGAGCTGGGCGCGCAGTTCGAGGGCGGTGCCGGCCGGGTCGGCTTCCCCGCAGGGGTCGGTGGGCACCACGTACGCGACCAGTCGGCCGCCGCCGGGGGCGTCGGTGCGGACGGTGACGACGGCGTCGCGCACCAGCGGGCTGCGGCGCAGCGCGCTCTCGATCTCGCCCGGTTCGATCCGGAAGCCGCGCAGCTTGATCTGGTCGTCGGCGCGGCCGCAGTAGCGCAGCCGCCCGTCGGCGTCGCGGCGGGCGAGGTCCCCGGTGCGGTACATCCGCTCGCCGGGGGCGCCGTACGGGTCGGGCAGGAAGCGCCGGGCGGTGAGGCCGGGGCGGCCGAGGTAGCCGCGGGCCAGGCCGGGGCCGGCCAGGTGGAGTTCGCCGGTCACGCCGGGCGGGACGGGGCGCAGGGCGGCGTCGAGCAGGTAGGCGCGGGTGGCGCCGCTGGGGTGGCCGATGGCGGGGGCGGTGCCGGTGCCGGGGGTGAGCGGGCCGGTCCAGGTGGCGACCACGGTGGCCTCGGTGGGGCCGTAGGAGTTGACCATGCGGCGGCCGGGGGCCCAGGTGTCGACCAGGTCTGCGGGGCAGGCCTCGGCGCCGACCACCAGGGTGCGCAGCTCGGGCAGCGCGTCGGCGGTGCCGGGTTCGAGGGTGGCCAGGGCCGCCGGGGGGATCAGGGCGTGGCTGATCCGGCGTCCGGCCAGGGCCTCGGCGAGGCGTTCGCCGACCAGTGGGCCCTCCTCGCCGGTGACCAGGGCGGCGCCGCTGAGCAGGGAGATGCACAGTTCCAGCACGGAGGCGTCGAAGCTGGGCGAGGCGAACTGGAGCACCCGGTCGCCGGGGCCGACGGCGTACTGCCGGGCGGCGGCGGCCGCGAAGGAGGCGAGTCCGGCGTGGGTGACCACGACGCCCTTGGGGGTGCCGGTGGAGCCGGAGGTGTAGACGACGTACGCCGGGTGGCCGGGGGTGAGGGGGGTGGTGCGGTCGGCGTCGGTGGGGGCGGTGTCGGGGCCGTCGGCGGCCCACACCCGGGCGGGGTCGTCGATCAGGACGGTGGCGCCCGCGTCGCGGACCATGAACTCCCGCCGGGCGGCCGGGTAGGCGGGGTCGACCGGGAGGAAGGCGCCGCCGGCCTTGGCGACGGCGAGTTGGGCGACCACGGCGGCCGCCGAGCGGGGCAGGGCGAGGGCGACCAGCCCTTCCGGGCCGATGCCGTCGCGGATCAGCTGCCGGGCCAGGCGGTTGGCCGCCCGGTCGAGTTCGGCGTAGCCGATCACCCGGTCGCCGTCGAGCAGGGCGGGGGCGTCGGGGGTGCGGGCCGCCTGCCGTTCGAACAGCTGGGGCAGGGTCGCCTCCGGCACCGGGGGGAAGTCGCCGGTGGCCAGGGCGAGTTCGGCGGCGAGCCGGTCGGGGCCGGCCAGCGGCAGGGAGCCGAGGGCGCACTGCGGGTCGGCGGTGACGGCGGTCAGCAGGGTGGCCAGCTGCTCGGCCATCCGCTCGGCGGTGGCGGGCTCGAACAGGTCCGTGTTGTAGGTGAGTTGACCGTGCAGCGCACCGTCGTCGGCGTGGGCGAACTCCAGCACCAGGTCGAAGGCCGTGCCGGTGGCCTCGGTCTCGACGTCGGTCACCGCCAGGCCCGGCAGGTCGAGTTCGGCCGTGGGGGTGTTCTGCAGCACGACCAGTACCTGGAAGAGCGGGCTGCGGCTGGTGTCGCGCACCGGCTGCACCTCGTCGACGACCCGCTCGAAGGGCACGTCCTGGTGGGCGAAGGCGTCCCGGACGGTCTGCCGGACCTCGGCGAGGAAGGCGGTGAAGGGCTGCCGGGGTTCGATCCGGGAGCGCAGCACCAGGGTGTTGACGAAGAAGCCGATCAGCCGCTGGGTGCCGGGGTGCTCGCGGCCGGCGGTGACGGTGCCGACGGCGATGTCCCGGTCGCCGCCGAGCCGGGCCAGGTAGGCCTGGGCGGCGGCGACCAGGGTGGTGAACAGGGTGGTGTCGCCGCCGCGGGCGACCCGGGCGAGCCCGCGGGCGGTGTCGGCGGGCAGGTCGATCCGGACGCTGCCCCCGGAGCTGGTGCGGACCGTCGGCCGGGGCCGGTCGAGCGGCAGCCGGACGGGGTCCAGGTCGGCCAACTGGCCCTTCCAGTAGGCGAGCTGGTCGGTGGCGTCGTTGGCGCGCTGCCAGTGGGCGTGGTCGGCGTACTGCACCGGCAGCGGGGCGAGCGGCGGGTGGGCCGGGTCGAGGGCGGCGCGGTAGAGGTGGGCCAGGTCGGTGAGCAGGACGGCGTTGGACCAGCCGTCGGTGACGATGTGGTGCAGGGTCAGGGCGAGTACGTGCTCGTCGTCGGCGAGCCGGACCAGCGCGGGGCGCAGCAGCGGGCCCCGGCGCAGGTCGAAGGGGCGGGCGCGTTCGGCGGCGAGCAGGGCGCGCAGGGCCTCCTCCCTTCCTGCGGGCGGCAGTTGGGCGAGGTCGTGGCGGGGCAGCGGCACCGGCTGCGGCGGGTGGACGAGTTGGACGCCGTGGCCGTCGACGCCGTCGAAGGTGGTGCGCAGCGACTCGTGCCGGGCGGCCAGGGCGGTCAGCGCCGCGCCGAGGGCGTCGAGGTCCAGCGGGCCGCGCAGCCGCAGGGCGAGGGCGGTCACGTACTCGGCGCCGCCGGGTGCGAACTCCTCCAGGAACCAGAGGCGTTGCTGGGCGTAGGACATCGGCGCCGCGCCGTCCCGGGCGACCGGGACCAGGGGCGCCACGGGGGCGGCGGGGACGGCGGGCGGTCGGCCCGGGCCGGACCGCCCGGTGAGCAGTGCGGCGAGACCGGCCGGGGTCGGGTGGTCGAACACCGCGCGGGGCGTCAGTGCGGTGCCGAAAGCCTCGGCGAGGCGGCCGGCGAGCCGGATGCTGAGGATGGAGTCGCCGCCGAGCGCGAAGAAGCCCTCCGTCACCCCGGGCGGGTGGATGCCCAGCACCTCGCCGAAGACCTCGGCGGTGCGGCGTTCGGCCTCGGTGCGCGGCTCGGTGCGCGGCTCGGTCCGGTCGGCGGCTCCGGTGGTGTGCCGCTGCTCCGGTGCGGGGAGCGCGGCGCGGTCGACCTTGCCGTTGCGGCTGAGCGGGAGGGCGGCGAGCGGGACGAAGGCGGCGGGCACCAGGTAGTCGGGCAGGGTGCGGGCGGCGAAGTCCCGCAGGCCCTCGGGGTCGGCCGCGCCGACGGTGTAGGCGACCAGCCGCCGGGCGCCGGGCCCGTCGGTGCGGGCGACCACGGCCACGTCGGTGACCCCGGGGTGGGCGGCGAGGGCGGCCTCCACCTCGGCGGGCTCGACCCGGAAGCCGCGGATCTTGACCTGGTCGTCGGCCCGGCCGAGGAACTCGACGGTGCCGTCGGGGCGGCGCCGGGCCACGTCCCCGGTGCGGTACATCCGGGTGCCTGGCGGGCCGTACGGGTCGGCGAGGAAGCGGGCGGCGGTCGCGCCGGGGCGGCCGAGGTAGCCGCGGGCCACGCCCTCGCCGGCGAGGTACAGCTCGCCCGCGCAGCCGGGCGGGACGGGCCGCAGCCGGCCGTCCAGGACGTGCAGGCGCCGGTCGTCCAGCGGGCGGCCGATCGGCAGGGTGTCGGGCACGGCGGCGGGGTCGGCGAGTTCGTGGGCGGTGGCGAAGGTGGTGGTCTCGGTGGGGCCGTAGCCGTCCACCACGGTCAGCCCGGGGCAGGCGGCGAGCACCCGGCGTACGGCCGCGGCGGGCACCACGTCGCCGCCGGTCCACAGCGTGCGCAGACCGGCGAAGCAGTCCGGGGCGTCCTGGGCGAGCAGCCGGAACAGTCCGGCGGTGAGCCACAGCGCGGTCGGGCCCTGCGGTCCGGCGAGGCGGCGCAGCAGCGCGGCGTCCACCGGCCCGGCGGGGGCGACGAGCACGCAGCCGCCGGTCAGCAGCGGGGCCCAGACCTCGAAGGTGGCGGCGTCGAAGGCCACCGGGGAGTGCAGCAGCACCCGGGCGCAGCGGCCGTCGGCGAAGCGGCCGTCGGTGCCGAGCGAGGCCACGTCGCGGTGCCGGACGGCGACGGCCTTGGGCTCGCCGGTGGATCCGGAGGTGTACATCACGTAGGCCAGCCGGTCGGGGTCGGCGGGCGGCAGGGCCGTGCCGGTGGCCTCGGTGCCGGTGGCCTCGGTGCGGGCGGCGTCGGTGCGGGCGGCGGCGACCAGGTCGGCGGTGAGCCGCCGGGTGGCACCGGCCCGGGCGAGCAGGGTGCGACGGCGTTCCTCGGGGGCCCGGAGGTCGACGGGCAGGTAGGCGCCGCCCGCCTTGAGGACGGCCAGTTGGGCGACGACCAGTGCGGTCGAGCGCTCCAGCTCCAGCGCGACCCGCTCCTCGGGGGCCAGCCCCTCGGTGAGCAGTCGGCCGGCGAGCCGGTCGGACCACTCGTCGAGCTGCCGGTACGTCAGCCGGTGTTCGCCCTCGCGCACGGCGGGGGCGTCGGGGGTGCGCCGGACGTGCCCGGCGAGGACGGTCAGCGGGCTGCGGGGTACGGCCGGGCGGGCGGTGGCCTGCCAGTCGGCCAGCAGGACGCGGTCGGCCGGGGTGAGCGGCTCCAGCGTGTCGAGGTCGCGGCCGTCGGTGAGGGCCTCGGTGAGGGCGGTGAGCAGCAGGGCGAGCCGGTCGGCGGCGTCCTCGGCGGTCCGGTGGTCGAACAGCGCGGGGTCGTACCCGAGGTCGAGGCCGAGGCGCTCGCCCAGGTGGGCGCGCAGGCACCAGGGGAAGGTGGTGGCGTCGTCGGCGCGCACCTCGACCACCCGGACCCCGGTGCGGGCTTCGGCGGACTCGTCCACGGGGTAGTTCTCGAAGACCAGCATGCTGTCGAACAGCGGCTCCCCGGCAGGCAGTTCGCCGAGTGCCTGGATCCGGGTCAGGGACAGGTGGTCGTGGGCGCGGGCCTCGCTCTGGCGCGCCTGGAGCTCCCGCAGCCAGGGCAGCACCCCGCCGGGGGCGAGCCGGACCCGGGTGGGGACGGTGTTGATGAACAGGCCGATCATCGCCTCCACGCCGGGCAGTTCGGCGGGGCGTCCGGACACGGTGGTGCCGAAGACGACGTCCTCGCCGCCGCCGTGCCGGGCCAGCAGCAGGCCCCAGGCGCCCTCCAGCACGGTGTTGACGGTCAGCCCGGCAGCCGCCGCCCGTTCGCGCAGCCGCCGGGTGAGCGCCTCGTCCAGCTCGCGGTGGACGGCGGCGGTGGAGCGGGCCCGGTGGGCCTGCGCCGGGCGGCGGTCGTACGGGAGCGGGGTGCGGGCGGTGAAGCCGTCCAGGGCGGCGCTCCAGTGCGCCTCGGCGGCGGGCCGGTCGCGTTCGGCCAGCCAGCCCAGGAAGTCCGCGAAAGGGCGGCGGACCGGGCGCGGGGCCTGGGGACCGCCGGTGAGCGCGGCGTACTCCTCGCAGACCTCGGTGAGCAGCTGGCCGGTGCTCCAGCCGTCCAGGACCAGGTGGTGGGTGGACCACAGCAGCAGCAGCTCGTCACCGGGCAGGGCGGCCAGGGTGAGCCGGGTGAGCGGCGCGGTGGTCAGCTCCATCGGGGTGGCCCGCTCCTCGGCCAGCAGCCGTTCGGTCACCGCGGCCAGCTGTCCGGGGTCGGCCGGGTCGAAGCCGAGGTCGAGGTGCCGTACGGGCAACTCGGCGTGCCGCGCGACCAGTTGGACGGGGTGCGGCAGCCCGCGCCAGTGCACGGCGGAGCGCAGCGCCGGGGTGCGGTCGGCGACCTGCTGCCAGGCGGCGGCGAAGGCCTGCGGGTCGGCGACCCCGGCGAGGCGCACCGCGATCCGGTCGACGTAGGCGTCGCCGGTGCCGTCAGGGTCGTCGGTGGCATCGGTGCCGTCGGTGGCATCGGTGCCGCCGGTGCCGTCGCTGTCGACCAGGCCGTGGAAGAGCATGCCGGACTGCAGCGGGGTCAGCGGCAGCACGTCCTCGACCGCGCGGCCGTCGCCGACCAGGCGGTCCAACTGGTCCTGGTCCAGGCCGGCCAGCGGGAAGTCGGACGGGGTGCGCCCGCCGGCGCCGGGCCGGGCGCAGTGCTCGGCCAGTTCACGCAGGGCGGTGCGCATCTCCTCGGCGAGGCCGCGGACGGTGGCCTCGCCGTAGATCTCCGCGGGGTAGGTCCAGGCCAGTTCGAGGCGGCCGTCCTGGACCGCTCCGGTGACCTCCAGCAGGTAGGGGCGCGGCTCGTCCGGGTCGGTGTCGCGCCCGGCCGGGGGCAGTTGGCCACGGACCAGGCCGTCGGCGCCGGGGCCGCCGCCGGATTCGGCGCTGCCGGGGTCGAAGCGGCCGTGGTAGTTGAAGCCGACCTGCGGGGCGGCGCCGCCGGTCAGCGGGCCGTCCGGGTGGAGGTAGCGCAGCGCGCCGTGGCTGAGGCCGCGCAGCGGGACGGCGCGCAGCTGCTCCTTGACGGCCCGCAGGGTGTGGTGCCAGTCGGCGGCCGGGTCGACGCGCAGGGCGAGCGGGAACTCGGCGGTGAACCAGCCGACCGTGCGGGAGAGGTCGAGGTCGTCGAAGAGGTCCTCGCGGCCGTGCCCCTCGACGCCGATCAGCACCTCGTCCCGGCCGCACCAGCGGGCCAGGGTGCGGCCCAGGGCGCTGAGCAGCACGTCGTTGACCTGGGTGCGGTAGGCGGCGGGCGCCTCGCGCAGCAGGGCCGCGGTGGTGGCCCGGTCCAGGGTCACGGCGAGGGTGGCGGCGCCGGCCTGGGTGTTGGCGCCGGGGCGGCCGGCGGGGAGCCCGGCCGGGGCGGCGCCGGTACGGGTCCAGTACGCGGCGTCGGCGTCCAGGGCGCCCGCGCGGGTGTGCCGCTCCAGCCGGGCGGCCCACCGGCCGTGGGTGGTGCCCTCCGGCGGGAGCTCGACCGGGGCGCCGGTGCGGGCGGCGTGGTGGGCGGTTTCCAGGTCGGCGAGCAGGATCCGCCAGGAGACCCCGTCGACGGCCAGGTGGTGGACGGTGAGGACGAGTTGGCCGGGCTGCCGATCGCCGCGGTCGAAGAACAGGGCGCGCAGGGTGCGGCCCTCGACGGGGTCGAGCGAGCGCTGGGCGGCGTCGGTGGCGCGCTGGACCTCGGCCTCCAGGGCGGCGGGGTCGAGGCCGACGGCCGGGTGGTGGGTGAACAGGCCGCCGGGCGGCTGCTCGGCCACCTCCTGGCGCCAGCCGTCCGGGCCGGGGCGGAAGCGGGTGCGCAGCGCCGGGTGGTGCCGGACCAGGGCGTGGACGGCTGCGCGCAGGGCCGTCGGGTCGGTGCCGGGGGCGAGTTCCAGGCGCTGGGTCATGGTGAAGCGCAGCGGCTCGCCGGGGCGGCGGGCGTCCAGGTACCAGCGCTGGATCGGGGTGAGCGGCGCCTCGGCGGGCTCCGGCTCGTCAACCTGACGCTCCGTCAGGTCACCGGTGAACAGGGCAAGTTCGGCCACGCTCTGGTGCCGGAAGACGTCCTTGGTGGTCAGCCCCAGTCCGGCGGCCCTGGCCCGGGAGACGATCTGGATGCTCAGGATGGAGTCGCCGCCGAGCGCGAAGAAGTTGTCCCGGGCGCCGACCCGTTCGACGCCGAGCACCTGGGCCCAGATCTCGGCAAGCTGCTGCTCGGTGCCGGGCGCCGGGGCGACGTACGGGGTGGAGCGGTCGGGCTGGGCGGGCGGTGCGGGCAGGGCGCGGCGGTCGGTCTTGCCGCTGACGGTGCGCGGGATCCGGGCCAGCGGGACGAAGGCGGCGGGCACCAGGTGGTCGGGCAGGGTGCGGCGCAGCCAGGCCCGCAGCTCGTCGGCGGGCGGTACCCGGTCGGCGGCCGGGACGGGGTAGCCGACCAGTACGGTGCGCCCGGCGTGCTCGCGGGCGGCGACCGCGCAGTCGGCGAGGTCGGGGTGGGCCAGCAGGGCGGCCTCCACCTCGCCGGGTTCGATCCGGAAGCCGCGGATCTTGACCTGTTCGTCGGCGCGGCCGAGGAACTCCAGCTGGCCGCGGGCGTCCCGGCGGGCCAGGTCGCCGGTGCGGTACATCCGGGAGCCGGGCGGGCCGTACGGGTCGGCGAGGAAGCGGGCGGCGGTCAGGCCGGGCCGGTTCAGGTAGCCGCGGGCGACCTGGGCGCCGGCCAGGTAGAGCTCCCCCGGCATGCCGGGCGGCACCGGGCGCAGGGCGCCGTCCAGTACGTGGGCGCTCAGGCCCCGGCCGGGGCGGCCGATGACGGGGCGCTCGGGGTGGTCGGCGCAGCGGGCCCAGGTGGCGTCGACGGTGCACTCGGTGGGCCCGTACACGTTGTAGGCGGTGACGCCGAAGTCGGCGTGGGCGGCGGCGAGTTGCCGCCAGGTGGCGGCGGGGACGGCCTCGCCGCCGACCAGCAGCAGCCGGGGGTGGTGGCGGCCGGGGGCGAGCAGCCCGGCGGCGGTGAGTTCGCGCAGGAAGGACGGGGTGACGTTGACCAGGTCGAGGCGGCGGTCGGCGACCAGCGCGCAGAAGGCCTGTGGGTCCAGCCGGACGTCCTCGTCGATCAGGTGGATCTCCTGGCCGAGGGCGAGCAGCAGCGGGCCCTCCCAGCTGGTGTCGAAGGAGAAGGAGGCGCTGAGCGCGACCCGCAGCTGCTCGCCGTCGGCGGTGTGCGGGTCGACCAGGCCGAGCCGGTGGTCCCGGCAGAGGTTGACCAGCTGGCGGTGTTCGACGGCGACGCCCTTGGGGCGGCCGGTGGAGCCGGAGGTGAAGACCACGTACGCCGTGCCGGCCGGGTGCAGCGGCGAAATCCGGTCGGCGTCGGTCAGGTCGGCGTCGGTCAGGTCGTGGTCGGGCAGGGCCTGCCAGGCCGTGTCGCGCAGGGTCCGTTCGGTCAGCACGGCCCGCGGCCGGGCGTCGTCGAGCAGCAGGGCGGCGCGCTCCTCGGGCAGCTCCGGGTCGACGAAGAGCACCGCGGCGCCGGTCTTGAGCACGGCGAACAGGGCGACCACCAGCTCGGAGGTGCGCGGCAGCCGGACCGCGACCAGCTGCTCGGGGTCGGCGCCGAGGGCGACCAGGTGGCGGGCCAGCCGGTTGGCCCGGGCGTTGAGCGCGGCGAAGTCGAGGGTGGCGTCCCGGGCGACCAGGGCGGTGGCGTGCGGGGTGCGGGCGGCCTGGGCCTCGAACAGGGCGGTGAAGGTGGTGTCGGGCGCCTGCGGCAGCGGTTCGCCGCGCCCCTGCCGCAGGGTGCGCTCGCGCTCCTGGGCGGTCATCAGCGGCAGGTCGCCGACGGGGGTGTCCGGGCCGTCGGCGACGGCCGTCAGCAGCACGGTCAGCCGCTCGGCCAGCAGTTCGGCGGTGTGGGCGTCGAACAGCCCGGTGCTGTACTCCAGGTGGCCGGTGAGGCCGCCGTCGCGTTCGACGAAGTCGAAGGAGAGGTCGAAGCCGGCGGTGCGCACCGGCGGGGTCAGCGGCTCCGCCGTCAGCCCGGGCAGCCGGGGCGCCTCGGCGCCGAGGTTGTGCAGGGCCACCATGACCTGGAACAGCGGGGTGCGGCTGGTGTCCCGCTCCGGCTGGAGGGCGTCCACCAGCCGTTCGAAGGGCACCTCCTGGTGGGCCAGGGCGTCGAGCAGGGTGCCCCGGGCCCGGGCCAGCAGCGCCCGGAACGGCTCCTCCGGGCGGACGCTGCCGCGCAGCACCAGGGTGTTGACGAACATGCCGACCACGTCGTGGAGTTCGCCCTGCTCCCGGCCGGAGGTGACGGTGCCGACGGCGAAGTCCCGCTGCCCGGACCAGCGGGCCAGCAGCACCTGGCAGGCCGCCAGCAGCACGGTGTACAGGGTGCCGTCGGCCTCCCGGCCGCGCTCGCGCAGCCGCCCGGTCAGTTCGGCGGGCAGGGTGAAGGTGACCAGCGCGCCCTCGGTGCCGCGGACGGCCGGACGCGGCCGGTCGGTGGGCAGCTCCAGCGGCGGCAGCTCGGCCAGGGCCTCCCGCCAGTGGTCGAGCTCCGCCTCGGCGCGGTCGCCGCGGCCGCGCTGCCAGGCGGCGAAGTCGACGTAGCGGACGGGCAGTTCGGGCAGTTCGGGGCGGCGGCCGGTGAGCGCGGCGGCGTACAGCTCGGCGAGGTCGCGGCCGAGCACGCCGATCGACCAGCCGTCGGTGACGATGTGGTGCACCGCCAGGACGAGCACGTGCTCCTCCGCCGCCGTCCGGGCCAGCCGGGCGCGCAGCAGCGGGCCGGCGGCCAGGTCGAAGGGGGTGGCGGCGATCCGCTCCAGCAGCGCGTCCAGGGCCGCCGGGTCGAGGTCCTCGCAGGGCAGCTCGACGGGGTACGGCGGGTGGACCACCTGCCGGGCCACGCCGTCCCGTTCGGCGAAGGTGGTGCGCAGCGCCGGGTGCCGGGCGACCAGGGCGTCCAGGGCCGTGCCCAGCGCGCCCCGGTCGAGCGTGCCGCGCAGCCGCAGCGCGGACAGCGTGGTCCAGTCGGTGCCGCCCGGTTGGAAGCGGTCGAGGAACCAGAGCCGCTGCTGGGCGTACGACAGCGGCGGTTCGGCGGCGTCGGCGTCCGCGAGGACCGGGATGACAGCCGGGATGACCGCCGGGCCGGCTCCGGCAGGCCGCGCTCCCCCGCCGCCGGCGAGGGCCTCGGCGAGCCGGGCCAACACCGGGTGGTCGAACAGCACCCGGGGGGACAGATCCGCCCGCCCGAAGGCCTCGCGCAGCCGGGCGGTGGCCCGGACGGCGAGGATGGAGTCGCCGCCGAGCGCGAAGAAGTCGTCCTCGGCGGCGACCTCGCCGGTGTCCAGCACGGCCGCCCAGGCCCGCGCCACCAGCTGCTCGGCCGGGGTGCGCGGTGCGGTGCGGTCCCGGCCGGCCGTGCCCGGGTAGCCGTCCGGGCCGGGGGCGGGCAGCGCGCGCCGGTCGAGCTTGCCGTTGGGGGTGAGCGGCAGCGCCGCCATCGGGACGTAGCCGGCGGGCACCAGGTAGGCGGGCAGCAGCCGCTCCAGGTGGGCGCGCAGGTCGGCGGCGGACGGCGGCTCGGTCGCGCCCTCCCCGGCGACGACGTGGGCGACCAGCCGGCGGGTGCCGGCGGCGTCCTGGTGCACGCCCACGGCGGCCTGGCCGACGCCGGGGTGGGTGAGCAGGGCGGCCTCGACCTCGCCGGGTTCGATCCGGAAGCCGCGGATCTTGACCTGCTGGTCGGACCGGCCCAGGTAGTGCAGGGTGCTGCCGTCGGCCGAGCGGCGGGCCCGGTCGCCGGTGCGGTACATCCGGGTGCCGGGGGCGCCGAAGGGGTCGGCGAGGAAGCGGGTGGCGGTCAGCCCGGGCCGGTCGAGGTAGCCGCGGGCCAGGCCCTCCCCCGCCACGTACAGCTCACCGACCGCGCCCGGGGGGACGGGTGCGAGGTCGGCGTCCAGCAGGTACAGCCGCAGGTCGGCCAGGCCGTCACCGAGCGGGGCCGGGCCGCCCGCGGCGGCGGTGGCGGCGTCCAGCGGGGCGTGGGTGACGTGCACGGTGGTCTCGGTGATGCCGTACATGTTGACCAGGCGCGGGGCGTCCTGGGGGTGGCGGGCGTACCAGTCGGCGAGCCGGGTGACGTCCAGCGCCTCGCCGCCGAAGACGACCGTGCGCAGCGCCAAGCGCCGGGAGAGTTCGGGGTGTTCGGCGTCGGCCCGGATCAGCGGCAGGAACGCGGACGGGGTCTGGTTGAGCACGGTGACGCCCTCGTCGGCGAGCAGCCGCAGGAACGCCTCCGGGTCGCGGGCGGTGTCCGCGGGCACCACGACCAGTCGGCCGCCGTGCAGCAGCGGGCCCCAGAGCTCCCAGACCGAGAAGTCGAAGGTGTAGGAGTGGAACAGCGTCCAGACGTCCTGCGGGCCGAAGCCGAGGAGTTCCCGGGTGTGGTCGAACAGCCGGACCACGTTGGCGTGCGGCACCACGACGCCCTTGGGGCGGCCGGTGGAGCCGGAGGTGTAGATGGCGTAGGCGGGGTTGTCGGGCAGCGGGCGGTGGCGGGGGCCGAGCGGGGCGGCCGGGCGGCGCTCCAGGTCGGCGCGTACGGCCGGGTCGGCCAGCGCCAGGACGGGAACGTCCGCGTCGGTACGGTCGAGCGTCACCAGGGCCACCGGGGCGGCGTCGCCGAGCAGTTCGGCGCGGCGTTCGGCGGGCAGGTCCGGGTCGAGCGGCAGGTAGGCCGCGCCGGCCTTGAGCACGGCGAGCACGGCCACCACCAGTTCGGCCGTCCGCGGCAGCGCGAGGGCGACGAACCGCTCGGGCCCGGCGCCGAGTTCGGCCAGCCGGTGGGCCAACCGGGAGGCCCGGGCGTCCAGTTCGGCGTAGTCGAGATGCTCGGCGCCGTGGCTGACGGCCCGGGCGTGCGGGGTGCGGGCGGCCTGGGCCTCGAAGCGGTCCACCAGGGTGCGCCGGGGCCGGGCCGGGAGGGTGACCGGCCCGGTCGTCCGGCGGCGCTCCTCGGGCGTGGTCCAGGCGAGTTCGCGCAGCGGCCGGTCCAGGCCGTCGGCCAGCCCGGCGAGCAGCAGGCAGAGCCGCCCGGCGAGGGCGCGGACGGTGTCGGCGTCGAACAGCTCCGGGTCGTACCCGAGGTCGAGGCCGAGCCGCTCCCCCTGGTGGGCGCGCAGCACCAGCGGGAAGTTGGTGGCGTCCCGGGAGGAGACCTCCGCCAGCCGCACCCCGGTGCCGGCCGCGCGGGCGTCGTCGAAGGGGTAGTTCTCGAAGGCGACGATGCTGTCGAACAGCGCGCCGCCGGGGGGCAGGTCGCTGTACCCGGTGAGTTCGGCGAGCGAGACGGCGGCGTGCCGCCGGGCCTCGGCCTGGGCCTCCTGGAGGGCGCGCAGCCAGTCGGCGGCGGCGCGCCCGCTCTCCACCCGGACCCGGGTGGGCAGGGTGTTGATGAACAGGCCGATCATCGACTCCACGCCGGGCAGGTCCTCGGGGCGGCCGGAGACCGTGGTGCCGAACAGCACCTCCGGCTCGCCGGCGTACCGGGCCAGCAGCAGCGCCCAGGCGCCCTGCACCACGGTGCCGAGGGTGAGCCCGGCCCGGCGGGCCGTGTCGGCGAGCCGCCCGGAGACCTCCTCGGACAGGGCCGCGCGGTGGCTCTGCGCCGAGCGGGCCCGGTGGGCCTCGCGCCGGGCCCGGTCGACGGGCAGCGGGGTGGCACCGGCGAAGCCCGCCAGCACGCCGCGCCAGTGGGACCGGGCGGCGGCGGCGTCCTGGGCCGCCAGCCAGCGGACGTAGTCGCCGAAGGGGCGGCGCACCACGGGGGCGGGGGCGGTGCCGGTGGTGACGGCGGCGTACTCCTCGAACACCTCGGTGAGCACCTGGGCGAGGCTCCAGCCGTCCAGGATCAGGTGGTGGGAGGTCCAGAGCAGCTGCAGCCGGGCCTCCGGCAGCCGGACCAGGGTGAGCCTGGTCAGCGGGGCGGTGGCGATGTCCAGGCCCAGGGCGAGGTCCTCGGCGCGCAGCCGCTCCAGGCGTTCGGCCCGCTGCGCCGGGTCCAGGGCCCGCAGGTCGTGCACCGTGACGGGCAGCCGGACGCCGCGGCGCACCAGCTGGAGCGGGGCGGGGACGCCCTCCCAGACCACCGAGGTGCGCAGGGCGGGCGTGCGGTCGGTGACCCGCTGCCAGGCCAGGGCGAAGGCCTGCGGGTCGGTGACGCCCTCCAGCAGCAGGGCGGCCTGGTCGAGGTAGACGTCGTCGGGGCCGCCGACCAGGCGGTGGAAGAGCATGCCCTCCTGGAGCGGGGTGAGCGGCAGCAGGTCCTCGACGTCCCGGCCGTCGCCGACGGTCCGGTCCAGGGCGGCCTGGTCCAGCCCGGCGAGCGGGAAGTCGGAGGGGGTGCGGCCGCCCGCGCCGGGGCGGGCGCAGTGCTCGACGACGGCGGTCAGCGCGGCGGCGGTGGCCTCGGCGAGGGCGCGGACGGTGGCGCTCGCGTGCACCTGGTCGCTGTAGTGCCAGGTGAGTTCCAGCTCGCCGTCGGCGACCACGGCGGAGACGTCCAGCAGGTGGTCCAGCGGCTCCCCGGGGGCGAGCTCCCGGCCGGGCGCCGGGCCGGCCGGGGCGAAGTCGCCGCCGGCGGGCGAGGTCCACTGGCCGTGGTAGTTGAAGCAGACCTGCGGCAGCGGGACGTCCCGCAGGGCGCGGGCCGCCGGGTCGTCCCGGCGCAGCCTGGCCAGGGCCTCGAAGCTCAGGCCCCGGTGCGGGAGGGAGCGCAGCCGCTCCTTGACCCGCTTGAGGGTGGCGCCCCAGTCGGGGGCGTCGGCCGTCCCGGCGGGGGCGAGGGTGACGGGGTACCGGGTGGTGAACCAGCCGACCGTACGGCTGAGGTCGAGGCCGTCGAACAGGTCCTCGCGGCCGTGGCCCTCCAGGGCGACGGTGACCTCCGCCTGGCCGGTCCAGTCGGCGAGGGCCCGGCCGAGGGCGCTCAGCAGCACGTCGTTGACCTGGGTGCGGTAGACCTCGGGGACGCTGCGCAGCAGGGCCGCGGTGGTGGCGGCGTCCAGTCGGGTGCGCAGGGTGCGGACGGAGCCGGCGGTCGGGGTGCCGGGGTGGTCGACGGGCAGCGGGCGGGCCGGCTGTCCGGCCTGGTCCGTCCAGTACGGGAGGGCCGGGTCGAGCGCGCCCGAGCGGACGTGTTCGGCGAGCCGGTGGGCCCAGTCGGTGAACGGGACCGGCTCGGGCTCCAGCTCGAGCGTGGCACCGGACTCGGCCTGCCGGTAGGCCCGTTCGAGGTCGGCGAGCAGCACCCGCCAGGAGACGCTGTCCACGGCCAGGTGGTGGGCGGTCAGCAGGAGTTGGGGCCGGGCGCCGTCGTCGGCCGGAGGGAACAGCACGGCGCGCAGCAGGGTGCCGGTGGCCGGGTCGAGGCGGGCGCGGGCGGCGTCGGCGGCCTCGGCCCGGTCGCCGGCCGGGTCGGCCGTGCCGAGCAGTGCGGCGTCTGGCGGGGTGTCCACGGGCTGTTGCCGTCGGCCGTCGGGGCCGTCGGTGAAGCGGGTACGCAGCGCCGGGTGGGCGGCGACCAGGGCCCGCAGGGCGGCTTCCAGGGCGGGGCGGTCGAGCCGGTGCGGCAGGTCGAGCAGCAGCGACATGGTGAAGTGCCGCAGCGGGCCGTGGTCGGCGAGGAACCAGTCCTGCACCGGGGTGAGCGGGGCGGGTCCGTCCGGACGGCGCGGCGCGGGCCGCTCCGGGGTGGCGGCGGCCGGGCGGGCGGCGGCGGCCAGGCAGGCGGCGGCCAGGTCGGCGACGCTCTGGTGGCGGAAGACGTCCTGGGAGCCGATCAGCAGCCCGGCCGCGCGGGCCCGGGAGACGGCCTGGATGCTCAGGATGGAGTCGCCGCCGAGTTCGAAGAAGTTGTCGGTGACGCCGACCCGGGGCAGGCCGAGCACCTCGGCCCAGATCGCCGCCAGGGTCTGCTCCTCGGGGGTCCGCGGGGCGACGAACTCCCTTTCCGTGCGGTCGATTTCGGGGGCGGGAAGGGCCCGGCGGTCCAGCTTGCCGCTGGTGCTGAGCGGCAGCGCGTCCAGGGCGGTGTAGGAGGAGGGCACCAGGTGGTCGGGCAGGGTGCGGCGCAGCGCCGCCCGCAGGTCGGCGGCGGTCCGGGCGGCGCCGTCGGCGAACACCAGGTAGGCGGCCAGCCGGGCGTGGCCGTGCCGGTCGGGTACGGCGGCGACGGCGGCCGCGGCGACCCCGGGCAGGTCCAGCAGGGCCGCCTCGACCTCGCCGGGCTCGATCCGGTGGCCGCGCACCTTGACCTGGTCGTCGGCGCGCCCCAGGTACTCCAGTCGTCCGTCGGCCGTCCAGCGGGCCAGGTCGCCGGTGCGGTACATCCGGGTGCCGGGCGGCCCGTACGGGTCGGCGGTGAACCGGGCGGCGGTCAGTCCGGGGCGGCCGGCGTAGCCGCGGGCGAGCTGCTCGCCGGCCAGGTGGAGCTGGCCGCCGACCCCGGGCGGCACCGGCCGGAGCCGGTCGTCCAGGACGTACGCCCGCAGGTTGGGCAGCGGACGGCCGATCAGCGGACGGTCCTCGGCGGCGATCCGGCAGGCCAGCGCGTCGACGGTGCACTCGGTGGGGCCGTAGTAGTTGTACGCGGCGACGTCCGGGTGCGCGGCGAGTTCGCGCCAGAGCCGGGGCTCGACGGCCTCGCCGCCGAGCATCAGCACCCGGGGGCGGTGCCGGGGGTCGTCGAGCAGCCCGGCGGGCAGCAGTTGGCGCAGGTAGGAGGGGGTGAGGTCGAGGAAGTCGATGCGGTGGCGGACCACGTACTCGACCAGCGCGGCCGGGTCCGTCCGGGTGGTCTCGTCGACCAGGTGCAGCGGGTGGCCGTCGGCCAGCAGCAGCACGCCCTCCAGGGAGGTGTCGAAGGAGAACGAGGCGGTCAGCGCGACCCGCAGCGGGCCGCCGCCGGCCTCGGCGACGAATCCGGCCCGGTGGGCGGCGAGCAGGTTGGCCAGCGCGCGGTGCGGGACGGCGACGCCCTTGGGGCGGCCGGTGGAGCCGGAGGTGTACAGCACGTAGGCGGTGTTGGCGGGGTCGAGCGGGGCGGTGCGGTCGGCGTCGCGGGGGTCGGTGGCGGGGCCGTCGGCGGGCAGCGCGCGCAGCGCCGCCTCGTCCAGGACGAGGGCCGGGCGGGCGTCCGCGAGCAGGAACGCGACGCGTTCGGCGGGCAGCGCGCGGTCCAACGGCAGGTAGCCGGCGCCGGTCTTCCAGACGGCCAGGATCGCGGTGATCATGTCGGCGGTGCGCGGCAGGTGCAGCGCGACCAGCTGTTCGGGGCCGATGCCGCGGGCGATCAGCTGGTGGGCGAGCCGGTTGGCGCGGGTGTTGAGCTCCGCGTAGCCGAGTTCCTCGCCCCCGGCGACCAGGGCCGGGGCGTCGGGGGTCAGGGCGGCCCGGCGCGCCAGCAGGTCGGGGTGGGTGGCGGGTTCGACGGGCAGCCCGGTGCCGCTCCAGTCGTGGACGAGCTGCCGGGTCTGCGCCGGGGAGAGCAGCGGCAGGGTGCCGAGCGGGCGGTCCGGTTCGGCGGCGGCGCCGGTCAGCAGGCGGAGCAGCTGGTCGGCGGTGCGGCGGGCGGTGGCCGGGTCGATGAGGTCGGCGCGGTACTCCAGCAGGCCGGTGAGCGCCTCGCCGTCGGGGACGAACTCCACGCTGAGGTCGAAGGTGGCGGCCTGCCGGGGCACGTCCACCGGGGTGATCGCGGTGCCGGCCGGGGCGGTGGCCGCGGGCGGTGCGGGGTGCAGCAGCACCAGGACGTCGAACAGCGGGTTGCGGCCGGCCTCGCGGGGCGCGGCCACCGCCTCGACCACCCGCTCGAAGGGTGTGTCGCCGTGCGCGAGGGCGTCGTTGCCGGTCCCGGTGGCGGCGGTCAGCAGGTCGTGGAAGGAGCCGGCCGGGTCGACCCGGGTGCGCAGCACGACCGTGTTGACGAAGCAGCCGACGGCCCGCTCCAGTTCGGTGCGGGTGCGCCCGGGCGTCAGCGAGCCGACGGTGACGTCCGCCTGCCCGGACCAGCGGGCCAGCAGCGCCTGGACGCCGGCCGTCAGGGCGGTGTTCAGGGTGCCCTGCCGCTCGGCGGCGAGCTCGCGCAGCCGGGCGGTGAGCGCGGCGGGGACGGTGAAGGGGTGGACGGCGCCGGGGCCGGCCTCCTCGCCGCGCCGGGGGTGGTCCAGCGGCAGTTCGGGGGGCACCGCTCCGGTCAGGCGTTCCTTCCAGTGGGCCAGCTGTCTGTCCGCCCGGGGCCCGGTGTGCTGCTCGCGCTGCCAGGCCGCGTAGTCCGGGTACTGGACGGCGACGGGCGGCAGCTGCGGGGCCTCGCCGCGGGCCAGCGCCGCGTAGCCGGTGCACAGTTCGTCCAGCACCACGCCCATCGACCAGCCGTCGGTGACGATGTGGTGGGCGGTCAGCTGGAGCACGTGGGAGTGCGCGGACTCGCGCAGCAGCAGGGCGCGCAGCAGCGGGCCGTGCCGCAGGTCGAACGGGCGGGAGTACTCGGCGAGCAGCAGGGCGTCGAGGTCGGCGCCGTCGACCTCGTGGACCGGCAGCGGCACCGGCCCGGCCGGCCGTACGGTCGGCACCGGGCGGCCGTCGACCTCCTCGAAGACGGTCCGCAGCGCCTCGTGCCGGGCGACCACGGCGGCGAGCGCCCCGCTGAGCGCCGTGGCGTCCAGCGGCCCGGTGAACCGGACGGCGAGCGCGCTGTTGTAGCGCGGGTCGCCGGGCCGCAGCCGGTCCAGGAACCAGAGCCGCTGCTGGACGGAGGACGGCGGCAGCGGCCGGTCGCGGTCGGCGCGCGGGATGCCCGCCGGGGCGGCGGCGGACTTCCCGGCCAGCCGGAGCCGGAGCGCTTCCCGCAGGTCGGCGGGGAGGGCGGCCGCGCGGTCCCGCCGTGCGGGCCCCGGGGGTGTCGAAGGCGTCGAAGGCGTCATGGTCGTCGGATCCTCACCGTTCGTCATCGTCGGGGCCGCCGGACGCGGCGGCTTCGAGTTCGCTCAGCACCTGGTCCTCCACCAGGTCGGCCAGGTCGGCCACGGTGCGGGAGACCAGCACGTCGCGGGGGGTGAGCGTGACGCCGAAGGCATCGTTGGCGCGGGAGGCGATCAGCAGAGCCCGCACGGAGTCGCCGCCGAGCAGGAAGAAGTCGTCGGTGACGCCGACGGCGGTGCCCAGGGTGTCGGCCCAGATCGCGGCGACCGCCTCCTCGGTGGGCGTGCGGGGTGCCACCCGCTCGGCGGGGCCCGGTTCGACCGGCCGGGGTGCGGGCAGCGCGGCGCGGTCGGTCTTGCCGCCGGGGGTGAGCGGGAAGCGGTCGAGGACGGCGAAGGCGGTGGGGACCATGTGGCCGGGCAGCGAGCGGGCGGCCAGCGCCCGCAGTTCGGCGCCGGTGGGCGGCTCGGCACCGGGCGCAGCGAGCAGGTGGGCGACCAGCCGGGGCAGTCCGGGCTCGTCCTCGCGGACGCTCACCACCGCGTCCAGCACCGCGGGGTGGCGTACCAGGACGGCCTCGACCTCGCCCGCCTCGATCCGGTGGCCGCGCAGCTTGAGCTGGTGGTCGGTGCGGCCCAGGAAGTGCAGTTCGCCCCGGTGGTCGCGGCGCACCAGGTCGCCGGTGCGGTACATCCGGCTGCCGGGCGGTCCGTACGGGTCGGCGGTGAACCGGGCGGCGGTCAGTCCGGGCCGGCCGAGGTAGCCGCGGGCCAACCCGGGCCCGCTCAGCCACAGTTCGCCCGGCGTGCCGTCGGGCACCGGCCGCAGCCGGGCGTCCAGGACGCGGGCGCCGGTGCCGGGCAGCGGGCGGCCGATCGGCGGTGCGGCGCCGTCCGCCGTCAGCGGCGCGGACCAGGTGGCGACCACGGTGGCCTCGGTCGGGCCGTAGGAGTTGACCATGCGGTGGTGCGGGGCCCAGCGGGCGACCAGCTCGGGGCCGCAGGCCTCGGCGCCGACGATCAGGGTCCTGAGGTCCGGCAGGGTCCCGGGGGTGTCGGCGGGCAGGGTGGCCAGGGCGGCGGGCGGCAGCAGGGTGTGGGTGATCCGCTCGGCGCGCAGCAGGCCGGCGAGCCGGTCGCCGAGCAGCGGCCCGGGGGCGGGCACCACCAGGCGGGCGCCGTGCGGCAGGGCCAGGCAGAGTTCCAGCACGGAGGCGTCGAAACTGGGGGTGGCGAAGGCCAGCACCCGGTCGCCGGGGGCGATCCGGTAGTGGGCGGCCTCGGCGGCGGCGAAGGCGGCCAGGCCGCGGTGGGTGAGCACGACGCCCTTGGGGGTGCCGGTGGAGCCGGAGGTGTAGATGACGTAGGCGGGGTCGTCGAGGTCGAGCGGGCGGGTCCGGTCGGTGTCGGTGGGGCGGTGCTCGGGGCCGCCGTCCGGTCCGGCGGCGAGCAGGGCGGCGGTCTCCTTGGCGTCCAGGGTCAGCGCGGGGGCCGCGTCGCGCAGCATCGCCTCCACCCGCTCGTCCGGGTAGGCGGGGTCGACGGGGAGGAAGGCGGCACCGGTCTTGGCGACGGCGAGTTCGGCGAGCAGCATGTCCGCCGAGCGCGGCAGCAGCAGGGCGACCAGGGTGCCGGGGCCGGCGCCGCGGGCGATCAGCCGGTGCGCCAACCGGTTGGCGTGGGCCTCCAGTTGGGCGTAGGTCAGCTCCGAGCCGTCGGCGCTCAGGGCCACCGCGTCCGGCCGGCGGTCGACGGCGGCCTCGACCAGGGCGGGCAGGGTGGCCGGGGTAACCGGGTCGAGGGCCGGGCGGGCCGGTCCGTGCAGCAGCCTCCGCCGTTCCCGGGGCGGCAGCAGGTCGAGGTCGTCCAGCCTGGCGGCGCCGTCGCCGCCGGCCAGCGCGGTGAGGATGTGCAGCAGTTGGTCGGCCAGGCTCTCGGCGGTCGCGCGGTCGAGGTGGCGGGGGTCGTGGCCGAGCTCCACGGCGAGCCGCTCGCCCGGCGAGACGACCACGGTGAGCGGGTAGTTGGTGGCCTCCCGGGCGTCCAGGTCGCGGATCCGCAGCCCGTGGGCGCCGGCCGAGGCCGCGCTGACGGGGTAGTTCTCCAGCACCACCAGGCTGTCGAACAGCGGGGTGCCGGGCGGGAGTTCGCTCAGCGCCCGGATCGCGGCGAGCGGCAGGTGCTCGAACCGGCGGTCCTCGGCCCGCTCCTCCTGGAGGCCGCGCAGCCAGTCGGCGCAGGGCCGGGTGCCGTCCACGGTGACCAGCGCGGGCAGCGTGGTGATGAACAGGCCGACGATGTCGTCCGCGCCGGCCAGGTCGGCGGGGCGCCCGGAGACGGTGGTGCCGAAGCACACCCGGGCGTCGCCGCTGCGGTGGGCGAGCAGCAGTGCCCAGGCGCCCTGCACCAGGGTGTTGAGGGTGAGCCGGTGGCGGCGGGCGAAGGCCTGGAGCAGCGCCGTGTCGGCCGCGGTCAGCCGGTGCGAGAGCCACTGCCCGGAGCGGGCGGTGTCGCCGGGGGCGGGCCTGCGGTGGTAGGGCAGGGCGGTGGGCGCGGTGAGGCCCGCCAGGGCGGCGCGCCAGTGCTCGGCGGCGGCGCCGGTGTCGCGGGCCGCGAGCCAGCTCACGTAGTCCGCGAAGGGGCGGCGTTCGGGCAGCTCCGGCGCCCGCCCGGCGAGGAGTGCGGCGTGCGCGGCCAGCACGTCGGCGAGCACGTGGAAGACGCTCCAGCCGTCCAGCAGCACGTGGTGGAAGGTCCACACCACCCGGATGCTGTCCGGCCCGAGCCGGACCAGGTCGAGCCGGAGCAGCGGGGCGCGGTCCAGCGCCATCGGGCGGGAGCGCCGGTCGGCGAGCAGCGCCTCCAGCCGCCGGGTGCGCTCGCGCTCGGTGTGCCCGCTCCAGTCGTGCCGGGTGACCGGCAGGGTGGCGTGCCGGTGCACCAGTTGCAGCGGGACGGGCACGTCGTGGAGGGCGACGGCGGTGCGCAGCACGGGCGTGCGGTCGACCACCTGCTGCCAGGCGGCGGCCAGCGGCTCCGGGTCGCGGGCGCCGTCCAGCACGAAGGTGAGCTGCTCGACGTACAGGCCGTGTTCGGCCTCGTCCAGGCCGTGCAGCACCATGCCGGTCTGGGTGGGGGTGAGCGGCTGGATCCCGGTCACCTCCCGTCCGGTGCCGACCAGCCGGTCGACGGCGGCCTGGTCCAGCGGGGCGAGCGGGAAGTCGGACGGGGTGCGGCCGCCGGCGCCGGGTTCGGCGCAGTGGCGGACGATCTCCCGCAGTTCGTCGAGCAGTTCGGCGGCGAGCCGGTCGACGGTGGCCCGGTGGTGCCGTTCGCGGGAGTAGGACCAGGTGAACTCCAGCCGCCCGTCCGCCACCCGGCCGAGCACGTCGAGCAGGTGGGGGCGCCGGGCGGTGCGGTCGAGCCCGCCGGTGAGCGCGCCGTACGGGGAGTGCAGCAGGCCGCCGGGGGCGGGCTTCCAGTCCTGCCGGCCCAGGTAGTTGAAGCCGAGCTGCGGGGTTCCGGCGAGGCCGGGGGCCTTGCGCAGGTGGCGCAGGGCGCCGTGGCCGAGGCCGCCGTGCGGGACGGCGCGCAGGTTCTCCTTGACGGCCTTGAGCACGGTGCCGGTGTCGGCGGCCCGGGGGACGTCCAGGGTGACGGGGTACATCGTGGTGAACCAGCCGACGGTGCGGGAGAGGTCGACGCCGTCGAGGAGTTCCGCCCGGCCGTGGCCCTCCAGGGCGACGGTCACCCGGTCGTGTCCGGTCCAGCGGGCCAGTACCCGGCCGAGGGCGCAGAGCAGTACGTCGTCGATCCGGGTGCGGTAGGCCGCGGGGACGTCCTGGAGCAGTCGGGCGGTCCGCTCGGCGTCCAGGGCGACGGTCAGCGACTCCTCGACGGCGGCGGTGTCGGCGCCGTCCAGGTCGGTCGGCAGGGCGGCCCCGGCCTCGCCCTCCGGGCGCTGCCAGTGGGCGAGTTCGCCGTCGAAGCCGCCGGCGGCGGTGTGTGCGGCGAGCCGTTCGGCCCAGGCGCGGAAGGAGGTGGTCTTGGGGCCGAGGTCGGGCCGCCGCCCGGCGCGCAGGGCGCGGTGGGCAGTGTCCAGGTCCTCCAGGATCAGCCGCCAGGACACCGCGTCCACCACCAGGTGGTGCGCGGCCAGCAGCAGGACGGGGTGGGGTTCGTCGGCGAGGTGGCAGAGGGCGGCGCGCAGCAGTGGTCCGGCGGCCAGGTCGAAGCCCTCGGTCAGCTCCCGGCGCAGCGCCTCGAACTCCGCCGCGCCCGGCAGGTGGTGGGTGCGCAGCTCCGGGTCCGGCCCGGGCGCGCTGCCGTACTGCCGCCACCCGCCGTCCGGCCGGCGCCGGTAGCGCAGCCGGAGCGCGTCGTGCTGCGCCAGGACGGCGGCGAGCGCCGCCCGGAGCAGGTGCTCGTCGGTGTCGGGGGCGAGCCGGAAGGCGAGCGACTGGGTGAGCCGGGCCGGGTCCCCGTCGAGGGTGTCGAACAGCCAGTGCTGGACGGGGGTGAGCGGGGCGTCGCCGGTCACCGGGCCCTGTTCGGCGGTGCTGCCCGGATTCGGCGACTCCTCGGCGGCGCGGGCGAGTTCGGCCAGGGTCTGGTGGGCGAACAGGTGGCGGGGGGTCAGGGCGAGGCCGGCCCGGCGGGCGGCCGAGACGATCCGGATGCCCAGGATGGAGTCGCCGCCGAGGGCGAAGTAGTTGTCGTCGGCGCCGACTTCGGGCACGCCGAGGACCTCGGACCAGATCGCGGCGAGGGCGCGTTCGGCGGCGGTGCGGGGCGGCCGCGCGGCGGCGTCGGCCGGGGTGTGCCACTGCGGCACGGGCAGGGCGCGCCGGTCCAGCTTGCCGGTGGCGCCGAGCGGCAGCCGCTCCAGCGGCACCACCAGGGCGGGCACCAGGTGGTCGGGCAGGCTCCGGCCGAGGAAGTCCCGCCACTCGACGGGGTCGGGCAGCCGGCCGTCGCGGGGGACGGCGTAGCCGACCAGCCGCTTGTGGCCGTCCTGCTCGACCACCCGGGCGGCGGCCGCCGCCCCCACCGGGTGGCGGGCCCACGCCGCGTCCAGCTCGCCGAGTTCGATCCGGAAGCCGCGCACCTTGACCTGGTCGTCGGCGCGGCCGAGGTAGCGCAGTCGGCCGTCGGCGCCCCAGCGCACCAGGTCGCCGGTGCGGTACATCCGGGCGCCGGGCGGGCCGAAGGGGTCGGGCAGGAAGCGGGCGGCGGTGAGGCCGGGGCGGCGCAGGTAGCCGCGGGCCACGCCGGTGCCGGCCAGGTACAGCTCCCCGGGGGCGCCGACCGGCACCGGGCGCAGCCGCCCGTCGAGCACGTAGGCCCGGGCGCCGCCGACCGGGCGGCCGATCGGCGGGTCGCGGTCGGGGTCGGCGGGGTCGGCGGAGCCAGCGGGGTCGGCCGGGCCAGCGGGGCCAGCGGGGTCGGCCGGGTCGGCGGGGTCGCAGTCGGCGGCGGTGGCGTAGACGGTGGCCTCGGTGGGGCCGTAGACGTTGAGGATCCGGCAGCCGGGGACGGCCTCCCGGACCAGGCGTACGGTGCGGGCGGGCAGCGCCTCGCCGGCCAGCACCACGGTGTCGGCGGTGAGCCGGACGGCGTTCCCGGCCAGCAGTCCGCCGAGGGCGGAGGGCACCGCGCTGACCAGCCCGGCCCGCCGGGGCCCGGAGCCCTCGGTGAGGGCGAGGAGGTCCCGGACGAGCTCCACGCAGCCGCCGGCGAGCAGCGGCGAGAAGATCTCGAACACCGAGACGTCGAAGTTGAGCGAGGTGGCGGCCAGTACGTGGTCCAGGCCGCGGCCGGTGAACTCCCGGGCCGCCCAGTCGGTCAGGGCCAGCACGGAGGCCTGGGCGACCACCACGCCCTTGGGGCGGCCGGTGGAGCCGGAGGTGTGGATGACGTAGGCCGGGTGCCCGGGCAGCAGCGGGGCGGATCGTTCCTGCACGTCCAGCGCCTCGGCGGGCGCGGCGGCGAGCCGGGCGGCGCAGTCCGGGTCGTCGAGCACGATCCGGGTGAACCCGCCCGCGGGCAGGCGCCGCCCGGCGCCGGAGTCGGTGATCACGGCCTCGGGCCGGACGTCCTCGAACAGGTAGGCGATCCGCTCGGCCGGGTACCCGGGGTCGACCGGGAGGTAGCCGGCGCCGCTCTTGAGCACCGCCAGCAGGGCCACCACCAGCTCGGCGGTGCGGGGCAGCGCGAGCGCGACGAAGCGCTCGGGGCCGGCCCCGGCCGCGATCAGCAGCCGGGCCAGCCGGTTGGAGCGCTCGTCCAGCTCCCGGTAGCTCAGCACGGTGCCGCCGGAGCGGACGGCCGGGGCGTCGGGGGTGCGGGCGGCCTGCCGGGCGAAGGCCTCGGGCAGGGTGCGCTCCGGTGGCTCGACCACCGCGCCGCCGAGGCGTCGGACCAGTTCGCGGCCCGACTCCGGGGCCAGCAGCGGGAGTTCGGCGGCGGTCCGGTCGAGGCCCGCCGCCAACCCGGCCAGCAGCGTGCGCAGGCTCGCCCCGAGGCCCTCGACGGTCGCGGTGTCGAAGGCGGCCGGGTCGTGGTCGAGGTCGATCACGACCGAATCGCCGGGGGCGACCACCACGCTGAGCGGGTAGCTGGTCGGCTCCTGGACGCTCTCGGTCTCCACCGCCAGGCCGTGCCGGCTCAGCGCACCGGCGTCGAAGGGGTAGTTCTCGAAGACCACGATGCTCTCGAACAGGGCTGTCCCGCCGGGCAGTTCGCTCCAGTTCTGGAGCTGGGCCAGCGAGACGGAGTCGTACCGGCGGGCCTCCGACTGGGCGCCCTGCAGCGCGTGCAGCCACTCCCGCAGCGGGCGGCGCTCGTCGATCCGCGCCCGGGTCGGCAGCGCGTTGATGAACAGCCCCACCATCGAGGTGACGCCGGGGAGTTCGGCGGGCCGCCCGGAGACGACGGTGCCGAACACCACGTCGTCCCCGCCGCCGTAGCGGGAGAGCAGCAGCGCCCAGGCGCCCTGGAGGACGGTGTTGACGGTCAGCCCGGCCTGCCGGGCGGTGTCGCGCAGCCGCTCGGAGAGTTCGGCGCCGAGGCCGATCCGCACCTTGGCACAGGAGCTGGCCCGGTGGGCCCCGGCGGGGCGCCGGTCCCGGGGCAGTTCGGTGGGCGCGGGGAAGCCGGCCAGGGTGTCGCGCCAGTACCGTTCGGCCCGCGCCCCGTCCTGGGCGGCGAGCCAGCGCAGGTGGTCGGCGAAGGGGGCCCGTTCGACGAGCTGCGGCGGCCGGCCCTCGGTCAGCGCGGCGTAGCGCTCGCAGACCTCGTCGAAGACCTGGGCCGCGCTCCAGCCGTCGAGCAGCACGTGGTGGAAGGTCCACACCACCCGCACCCGGTCGGCGCCCAGCCGGACCAGGGAGAGCCGCAGCAGCGGCCCGGTGGCCAGGTCGATCCCGGCCTCCCGGTCGGCGGCGAGCAGCCGGGCGGTGTCCCGGGCGACCCGCTCGGCGGGCCGGTCCGACCAGTCGTGGTGGGCGATCGGCAGGACCGCCCGCCGCCGCACGACCTGGACCGGCTCGGCGGTGTCCTGCCAGCTGAGCCGGGTGCGCAGCACCGGGTTGGCGTCCGCGGTCCGCTGCCAGGCCTCGGCGAGCGCCCCCGGGTCGGTGACCCCGGTGAGCACCAGCTGCACCTGGTTGACGTAGGTGCGCCCGGCCGGTTCCAGCAGGCTGTGGAACAGCATGCCCGCCTGCATCGGCGTCAGCGGGAGGACGTCGGCGACCTCGCGCCCGTCCCCGACGATCCGGTCCACCGCCGCCTGGTCCAGCCGGGCCAGCGGGAAGTCGGCGGGGGTGCGCCCGCCGGCGCCCGGTTCGGCGCAGTGCGCGAGGATCCCCTCCAGCGCGCGCAGCATCGCCTCGGCGAGGGCGGTGACGGTGTCCGCGCGGTGCCGGCCGGCGCCGTAGTACCAGGCGATCTCCAGCTCCTCGCCCTCGACCCGGGCGACCACGTCCAGCAGGTGGGGCCGCTCCGTGCCGGGTGCCTCCGAACCGCCCAGGCCGCCGGGGACGGCGCGCACCAGGGCGGCGCCCTCGGCGGACCAGTCGAAGCGGCCGAGGTAGTTGAAGCTGATGCCGGGCGCGGGGGCGTCGGCGAGTCCGCCGTCGGGCGCCAGGTGGCGCAGCGCGCCGTAGCCGAGGCCGTGGTCCGGCACCGCGCGCAGCTGCTCCTTGACGGACTTGAGCGCGGCGCCCCAGTCCCCGCCGGGGGCGTCGGGGACGTCCAGGGCGACGGGGTACAGCGAGGTGAACCAGCCGACCGTACGGGACAGGTCGACGCCCTCGAACAGGCCGTCCTCCCGGCCGTGGCCCTCCAGGCCGATCGCCACCGTGCGCCGACCGGTCCAGTCCGCCAGCGCCCGGCCGAGCGCGGTGAGCAGCACGTCGTCGATCCGGGTGCGGTACACGGCGGGCACCTGGCGCAGCAGTCGGTCGGTGCGGTCGCGGTCCAACCGGACGGTCACCGAGCGCAGTTCGGCGGCGGTGTCGGCGCCCTCGCCGTCCACCGGCAGCGGGGCGGCGCAGGCCCGGGCGGCCTCGGCCCAGTGGGCGCGCTGCCCGGCGAAGCCGCCGGCCTCGGCACGGGCGCGCAGCAGGCGGGCCCATTCCCGGACGGAGGTGGTGCGGGCGGGCAGCCGCAGCGGGCGGCCCTCGACGGCCTGCCGGTAGGCGGTCTCCAGGTCCTCCAGCAGCACCCGCCAGGAGACGCCGTCGACCACCAGGTGGTGGACGACGAGCAGCAGCCGGGCCGGGCCGGTGGTGCCGGGCCGGAACAGCCGGGCGGTGAGCAGCGGGCCGGTGTCCAGCCGGAAGCCGGCCTGGGCGGCCGCGGTCACGGCCGCCTCCTCGTCCCGGTGGTGGACCGTCAGCAGCGCGGGGGCGGTGGCGTCGGCGGGTTCGCAGTGCTGCTGCCAGGTGCCGTCCGGGCCGGGGGTGAAGCGGCAGCGCAGGGCGTCGTGGTGCGCCCGGAGGGCGGCCAGGGCGCGGCGCAGGGCGTCCTGGTCGACCGCGCCGGGCGTCTCCACCACCACGGACTGGTTGAAGTGGTGGGCCTCGGCCGGGGCGGCGTCGAGGAACCAGTGCTGGATGGGGGTCAGGCCGACCTCGCCGCCGACCGGTTCGGTGCCGACCACGGTCACGGCGGTGCCGGCGGCCGCGGCCAGGGCGGCGACGGTGGGGTGCCGGAAGAGGTCGCGCGGGGAGAGCGCGAGGCCGGCGGCGCGGGCGCGGGAGACCACCTGGATGCTGAGGATGGAGTCGCCGCCGAGCAGGAAGAAGTCGTCGTCGAGGCCGACCCGCTCGACCCCGAGCAGCTCCGCCCAGATCCCGGCCAGGGCGCGTTCGGCGTCGGTGCGCGGGGCGCGGTGGGCGGCGCCGTCGGCCGGGGCTCGGTCGGGGGCGGGCAGCCGGCGGCGGTCGACCTTTCCGTTGGCGGTCAGCGGGAGTGCGGGCACCGTGACGAAGGCGGTGGGCAGCATGTAGTCGGGCAGCTCGGCGGCCAGGTGGGCGCGCAGGGCGGCGGCGGTGGGGGGTCCGGCGTTCGCGGCGTGCCCAACGGTGTCGGTGAGCACCAGGTGGGCGACCAGCCGCTTGCGCCCGTTGCCGTCCTGGCGCAGGCCGACCACGGCCTCGGCGACGGCCGGGTGGGCGGTCAGCCGGGCCTCGATCTCGGCGGGTTCGATCCGGAACCCGCGGATCTTGATCTGGTCGTCGGCGCGGCCGACGAACTCCAGGTCGCCGTCCTCGCTCCAGCGGACGGTGTCCCCGGTGCGGTACATCCGGCCGCCGGGCGGGCCGTACGGGTCGGCGAGGTAGCGGGCGGCGGTCTCCCCCGGCCGGCCGGTGTAGCCCCGGGCGAGGCCGGCCCCGGCCAGGTACAACTCGCCGGTGGTGCCCGGGGGTTGCGGCTGGAGCGCGCCGTCCAGGACGTACGCCCGGGTGTTGTCCAGCGGGCGGCCGATCGGCAGTACGGCGGGCAGCGGGTCGCCGGTGCGGAAGGCCCGGCGGGTGGCGAAGGTGGTGGTCTCGGTCGGGCCGTAGACGTCGACCACGGTGAGTCCGGGGCAGGCCTCCAGCACCCGGCGCACCGCGGCGCCCGGCACCGCCTCGCCGCCGGTCCACACCTCGCGGGCGCCGCGCAGGCAGCCCGGGTCCTCCTGGGCGAGCACCCGGAACAGGCCGATGGTCAGGAACAGGCAGCGCACGCCCTGCTCGGTGACGGCGCGGCGGACCACGGCGGCGTCCACGTCCCCGGGTGGGGCCAGGACGGCGGTGCCGCCGCGCAGCAGCGGCACCCACAGCTCGTAGGTGGAGGCGTCGAAGGCGTGCGGGGAGTGCACCAGCACCCGGTCGTGCCCGGCGAAGGCGCCGTCCAGGGCGAGCGCGGCGACGTCCCGGCGGCGCACCGCGACGCCCTTGGGGGTGCCGGTGGAGCCGGAGGTGAACATCAGGTACTGGAGGTGGTCGGGGTGGACGGGCGCCGGCTCGAAGCGCTCCGGCTCCGGGCCGGCGGGGCCGCCGTCGACCAGCAGCACCCGCTCGTCCGGGCGCAGTCCGGCCGCGGTGCCGGCCCGGTCGGCGTCGGTGAGCAGCAGGTCCGCACCGGCCGCGGTGAGCATCCCGTGCAGCCGCTCGCGCGGGGCCCGGCCGTCCAGCGGGACGTACACCCCGCCGGTGCGGACCAGCGCCAGCTGGGCGACGACCAGGGCGACGGAACGATCCATCAGGACCCCGACCGCACGCTCCGGGCCGACCCCGAGCGCCGCCAGCCGGGCGGCCAGGGCGGCCGCGCGGGCGTCGAGTTCGCGGTAGCTCAGGCACTCCTCGCCCGCCTCCAGGGCGACCGCCCCGGGCGACCGCCGCACCTGCTCGGCGAACAGCTCGGCGACGTCCCGCTCCGGCCGCTCGACCGCGGTGGCGTTCCAGTCGACCAGGACCTTCCGGCGCTCCCCCGCGGACAGCAGCGGGATCCGCGCGGGCGGGCGGTCGGCGCCCTCGGGCAGCGCGGCCAGCAGGGCGGTGAGCTGCCGGGCGGTGCGCCGGATCGTGCCGGCGTCGAACAGCCGCGGGTCGTAGCACAGCCGCAGGGACAGCTCCGGCCCCGGGTGGGCCAGCAGGGCGAGCGGGTAGTTGGTGGTCTCGATCCCGTCCAGCTCGCGCAGCCGCAGGCCGTGGGCGGCCGCCGCGCCGTCGTCGACCGGGTAGTTCTCGAAGACCACGATGCTGTCGAACAGGGCGGCCTGCTCGGGGAGTCCGGTGGCCGCCCGGAGCCGGGTGAGCGGCAGGAAGCCGTGCCGGCGGTCCTCGCTCTGCTCCCGCTGGAGCTCGCGCAGCCAGTCCAGCAGGGTGCCGTCGGCGGGCACCGCGGTCCTGGTGGGCAGGGTGGTGATGAACAGCCCGGTCATCGACTCCACCCCGGGCAGCTCGGGCGGGCGGCCCGAGGAGGTGGTGCCGAACAGCACGTCGCCGCGGTGCGCGCCGCGGCCGAGCAGGATCGCCCAGGCGCCCTGGACCAGGGTGTTCAGGGTCAGGCCGGCGCCGCGGGCCAGCTCCTCCAGGGCCCGGGTCGCGGCGGCGGGCAGGGTGAACGGCAGGGCCCGGCTGGACTCGGCGCGGTGGCTGCCGCGCGGCTCGCGGTCGTAGGGCAGCGGGGTCGGCTCGGTGACCCCGGCCAGCCGGGTACGCCAGTGCCGCTCCGCCTCGGCGGTGTCGCGCCCGGCCAGCCAGGCGAGGTAGTCACGGTAGGGGCGGCGGTCGGGGACGGTGCCGGGCGGGACGGTGCCGGACAGTGCGCCTCCCTCCGGGCCGGACCGGGCCAGGGCGGCGTGGGCGGCGAAGACGTCCGTGAGCACCTGGAACAGGCTCCAGCCGTCCAGCACCAGGTGGTGGAAGGACCACAGCACCCGCACCCGGTCCTCGCCGAGCCGGATCAGCGCCAGCCGCTGGAGCGGGGCCCGGTCGAGGTCGAGGCCGCGGGCCCGGTCGCGGTCCAGCAGGTCGGTCAGCCGCGTGGCGCGCTCCGGCTCGGGGACCTCGCGCCAGTCCAGTTCGGTGACCGGCAGCTCCGCCCTGCGGTGCACCACCAGCAGCGGCTCGGGGACGTCCTGCCAGCGGACCCGGGCGCGCAGCACCTCGGTGCGGTCGGAGACCCACTGCCAGGCCGCGGCCAGCCGGCCGGGGTCGGGCACGCCGTCCAGGACGAAGTCCAGTTGCTGGAAGTAGGCGCCGCCGCCGTCGTCCGCGAGGTCGTGGAAGAGCATGCCGGCCTGGGTGGGCGTCAGCGGGAGGACGTCCGCGACCGCGCCCGGGTCCTCGCCGGTGATCCGGTCCACGGCCGCCTGGTCGAGCCGGGCCAGCGGGAAGTCGGACGGGGTCCGCCCGGCGGCACCGGGGCCGACCGCGAAGCGGGCGAGGTCGGCGAGCTCCTCGGCGTAGCGCCGGGCGAGCGCCTCGACGGTGGCCCTCCGGTGCCGGGGTTCGGCGTAGTGGAAGGTGAACTCCAGTGCATCGTCGACGAGTCGGCCGACGATCTCCAGGGGGTGCGGGCGCTCGACCCCCGGGTCGGCGTCCAGTTCCAGCGGGCGGAAGGTGCCGCGCAGCAGCCCGGCCCCGTCGTCCGCACGGTCGTCACCGCTGCCACCTCCGCCCGAAACATCCATCCGGCCCAGGTAGTTGAAGCTGATCCGGGCGGTGGGCGCGGCCGGTGCCGTGCCGGGGCGGCCCAGGTGGCGCAGGGCGTCGAAGCCGAGCCCGCGCCGGGGGACGGCCCGCAGCTGCTCCTTGACCTGCTTGAGCACGGCGTCCCAGTCGGCCTCGGACGGCACGGCCAGCGCGACCGGGTGCCGGGTGGTGAACCAGCCGACGGTGCGGCCGAGTTCGAGCTCGGCGAAGAGCTCCTCGCGCCCGTGCCCCTCCACGTCCACCAGCACCTGCGCCGGCCCGCCCGCCCCGCGCAGCGCCCGTCCGAGGGCGGACAGCAGCACGTCGTTGGCCCGGGTGCGGTAGGTCTCGGGCAGGGTGCGCAGCAGGGCGGCGGTGGCGGCGGGGTCGAGCCGTACGGTCACCGAGCGGGCCGAGGCGTAGTCGTCGGGGGCCGTCCGGTCCTCGGCCGGGAAGGGCTCGGGGTCCTGGCCGTGCGCGGACGGCGCGGGGAGGGCGCGCGCCCAGTACTCCGTCTCGTCCTCGAAGCCTCCTGCGGCCGCGAACCCGGCCAGCCGCTCGGCCCACTGCCGCAGCGGGGTGGACTTCGGCGGCAGGGCGGCCGCGCCGTCCCGGCCCGCGCGGCGGGCCCGGTAGGCGGTGTCGAGGTCCTCCAGCAGCACCCGCCAGGACACCCCGTCGACCACCAGGTGGTGGACGGCGAGGTGCAGCACGGGCGGCCGCCCGGCGCCCCGGTCGTGCAGCACGGCGCGCAGCAGCGGGCGGTGCCCGGCGCCGTGCAGCGCGAAAGGACCGAAGTGGGGGGTGTCACCGTCGGGCCCGGCGTGCCGGCCGAGCCGGAGCCGGGGCGTGCGCTCCTCGACCCGCCAGTGCACGGCCTCCGCCCCACCGGTCGTCACGAACGAGGACCGCAGGGCGTCGTGGTGCGCGACCAGGTCGTTCAGCGCCTCCTCCAGCGCCGCCGGATCCACCTCCGCGGGCAGCAGCAGCGACAGCGCCTGGTTGAAGTGCCCGGCCCGCCCGGCGGAACGTTCCAGCCACCAGCGCTGGATCGGGGTCGGCACCGCCGTCCCGGTGGCGGCCACCGGGACGACGGCGGCGGGCCGTTCGGCCGCGTCCGCGCAGCGGGCCAGCGCGGCGACGGTCTGGTGCCGGTAGAGGTCCCGGGAGGTCAGCGGCAGGCCCTCCTGCCGGGCCCGGGCGACCACCTGGATGCCGAGGATGGAGTCGCCGCCGAGGTCGAAGAAGTTGTCGTCCGCGCCGACCCGCTCCAGCCGCAGCACGTCCGTCCAGATGGCGGCGAGCGCCTGCTCGGAGGGGGTGCGGGGGGCGACGTGGCGGACGGTCCGGGCGAGCGGCCCCGGGTCGGGCAGCCGGCCTCGGTCGAGCTTCCCGTTGGGGTTGAGCGGCAGCGCGGGCAGCAGGACGACGGCCGCGGGCACCAGGTGGTCCGGCAGGGTCAGCGCGAGCGCGCGCCGCACCGCCTCGGGCTCCACCCCGCCCGCCGGGCCCGGCACCGCGTAGCCGACCAGGCGCCGGTGGCCGCCGCTCTCCGCGACGGCGGCGGCCGCCTCGACCACGCCGGGGCAGCGCCGCAGCGCCTCCTCCACCTCGCCCAGTTCGATCCGGAAGCCGCGGACCTTGACCTGCTGGTCGATCCGGCCGAGGTACTCCAGGTCCCCGTCGGCGTTCCACCGCACCAGGTCCCCGGTGCGGTACATCCGCGCCCCGGGCCCGCCGTACGGGTCGGCCACGAAGCGGGCCGCGGTCAGCCCGCCGCGCCCCAGGTAGCCGCGGGCCAGGCCGCCCCCGCCGAGGTACAACTCGCCGACCACTCCCGGGGGTTGCGGGCGCAGCCCGGCGTCCAGGACGTACGCCCTGGTCAGTCCCAGCGGGCGGCCGATCGGCGGCGCCCGGTCCGGCAGCCGGTCACCGGCGAACCAGGCGGTGGCGTAGACGGTGGCCTCGGTGGGGCCGTAGAGGTTGGCGACGGCGCTGCCGGGCAGGGCCCGCCGCAGGTCGCGCACCGCGCGGGCGGAGAGCGCCTCCCCGGCCAGCACCACGGTGTCCGGGTCGACCGGGGCGGCGCCCCCGGCAATCAGCCGGGAGAGCGCCGAGGGCACGCCGCTGAGCAGGCCGACCGGGCGCGGTCGAGAACCGTCGGGTCCGGCTCCGGCGTCGGCGAGGACGGTGAGGTCGGCGACCACCTCGACGGATCCGCCCACCAGCAGCGGGCAGAGCAGTTCGAAGACCGAGACGTCGAAGTTGAGCGAGGTCGCGGCGACCACGTGCGCCAGCCCGTCGGCCCCGAACCGCTCCGCCGCCCAGTCCGCGAGTGCGGCGACGCTGCGGTGGGTGACCACGACGCCCTTGGGGCGGCCGGTCGAGCCGGAGGTGTGGATGACGTACGCGGGGTGGTCCGGCAGCAGCGGGCCGAGCCGGTCGGCGTCGGTCAGGTCGGCGTCAACCCCTGAGGCGTCAACCCCTGACGCGTCAGCCCCTGAGCTGTCGACCCCGGGAGCAGCGGCGCAGTCCTCCAGCAGCAGCACCGGGCACCCCCCGGGCAGCGCGGCCGCCGTCTCCCGGGTGGCGAGGACCAGCGCGGGCCGGGCGTCCGCCAGCAGCAGCCGGATCCGCTCGGCCGGGTACGCCGGGTCCACCGGCAGGTACGCCGCACCGGATTTCAGCACCGCCCACACCGCCGCCGGCAGTTCGGCCGTGCGCGGCAGGCAGAGCGCGACCAGCCGCTCCGGGCCCGCGCCCCGGGAGACCAGCAGCCGGGCGAGCCGGTTGGCGCGCCGGTTGACCTCCGCGTAGTCCAGCCGCACCGGTCCGTGCACCACGGCGGTCCGCCCGGGGGCCTCGGCGGCCCGCGCCTCGAACAGGGCGGGCAGGACGGCGCCCGGTGCCCCGGCCCGGCCGGTGGCCGGCGGGTTCCAGGAGTCGAGCAGGGTGCGCTGCTCCTCCTCGGAGAGCATCGGCAGTTCGTCGAGGACGCGCTGCGGGCCGTCCGCCATGCCGGCCAGCAGGCGGTGCAGGTGCCGGCTCATCCGGGCCACCGTGCGCCCGTCGTACAGGTCGGTGTTGTACTCGACGGTCAGCGTGCAGCCGCCGGCCCCGTCGGGGGTGAACTCCAGCACCAGGTCGAACCGGGCCGCCGGGCGGGGCAGCGGGTGGTCGGCGAAGCGCAGGCCGCCGGCGGTGGCCGGGGCGGTGGGGCTCTGCTGGACGACCAGCACCTGCACCAGCGGGGTCCGGCTCGGGTCCCGGGGCGGGGCGAGTTCCTCGACCACCCGGTCGAACGGCGCGGCGGCGTGCGCGAAGGCGTCCAGCAGCACGGCGCGCAGGTCCTCCACGTACCGGTCGACGGTGGCCTTGCCGTCCACGTCGGCGCGCAGCACCACGGTGTTGACGAAGAAGCCGGTGACGTCCTCCAGCTCCCGCCGGTCGCGCCCGGTGGTGACGGTCCCGAAGGCGACGTCCCGCTGACCGGAGTAGCGCGAGAACAGCAGCGCGGACGCCCCGGCGAACAGGGTGAACGGGGTGGTGCCGCGGCCCGTCGCGAGGTTCCGCAGCCGGGCCACCAGTTCGGCCGGGAGGTGGTGGCGGTGCGCCGCCCCGGCGGTGCCGCGCAGCGCGGGCCGGGGCCGGTCGGTGGGCAGTTGGAGCGGCTGGAGGTCCGCCAGGCAGCGCTTCCAGTGGGCGAGGTCGGCGGTCGGGTCCGCGCCCCGGCGGTGCTGCTCCCAGTGCGCGAAGTCGGGGTACTGGAGGGCGGGTTCGGGCAGCCCGTCCGGTGCGCCGGTGGCCTCGGCCCGGTAGAGCGCGGCGAGGTCGCGGGTGAGCACGGCGACCGAGCGGCCGTCGGTGACGATGTGGTGCTGGCCGAGCAGCAGCAGGTGGTCCTCGGCGGCGAGCCGGACCAGCAGCGCCCGGGTGAGCGGGCCCTGCGCCAGGTCGTACGGGCGGCCGAGCTCCTCGGTCAGCAGCCGTTCGGCGGCCGCCGCGCGCTCCTCGGCGGGCAGCGCGGCCAGGTCGGCGGTGCGCAGCGGCAGTTCGGCCGTCCGGGCGACGTGCTGGACGAGCCGGCCGTCGAGGGTGGCGAAGGTGGTGCGCAGCGCGTCGTGGCGGCCGGCCAGCCGGTGCAGGGCGCGGCGCAGCGCCTCGACGTCGGGCACCCCGCGCAGCCGCAGCGCCGCGCCGGTGTTGTACTCGGTGCCGCCGGCGTCGAGGTCGTCGAGGAACCAGAGCCGGCGCTGGGCGCTGGAGGCGGGCAGCGGACCGCCGCGCGGGGCGGGCGGGATCGGCTCCGGCGCCGCGTCCGCCGGCCGGTCGTCCAGCAGCGGGGCCAGGGCGGCGACGGTGCGGGCGGTGAAGACGTCCCGGAGGGTGAGCCGGGCGCCGAGCCGCTCGGCGATCCGGGCCAGGGTGCGGGCGGCGAGGATCGAGTCGCCGCCCAGCTCGAAGAAGTCCTCGCCGACGCCGACCGTGTCGAGGCCGAGGGCCTCCGCCCAGATGGCGGCGAGGGCGCGTTCCCGGCCGGTGCGCGGGGCGAGCGGTTCGGCGGTGTCGGGGCGGGCGGGGGCGGGCAGGGCGCGCTGGTCGACCTTGAGCTGCGGGGTGAGCGGCAGGGCGGGCAGGACGACGACGGCGGAGGGCACCAGGTGGGCCGGCAGGGCGGCGGCCAGCGCGGACCGCAGGTCGGCCGGGTCGGGGGCGTGCTGCGGGTCGGCGGGGGTGGCGTAGCCGACCAGCCGGGTACGGCCCGGCTCGTCCTCCCGGACCACCACGACGGCCTGGTCGACGGCCGGGTGGGCGCGCAGCGCGGCCTCGATCTCGCCCGGTTCGATCCGGAAGCCGCGGACCTTCACCTGCCGGTCGAGCCGGCCGAGGAACTCCAGCTGTCCGTCGGCGGTCCACCGGGCGCGGTCGCCGGTGCGGTAGAGCCGGGCGCCGGGCGGCCCGAAGGGGTCGGGCAGGAAACGCGCGGCGGTCAGGCCGGGGCGGCCCAGGTAGCCGCGGGCCACGCCCTCGCCGCCGAGGTACAGCTCGCCGTTGGTCCCGGCCGGCCGGGGGCGCATCCGCTCGTCGAGCACGTACGCCCGGGCGTGCGGGAGCGCCGCGCCGATGCTCGGGGTGCCGCTGCCGGCGGCGAGCGGGCCGGTCCAGGTGGCGACGATGGTGGCCTCGGTCGGGCCGTAGGAGTTGATCATGCGGCGGCCGGGCGCCCAGCGGTCGACCAGTTCGGCGGGGCAGGCCTCGGCGCCGACGATCAGGGTGCGCAGGTGGCGCCCGGCCCCGGCGGGCACGGTGGCCAGGGCGGCGGGCGGGACGAGCGCGTGGGTGATCCGGTGCTCGTCCAGCACCGCGGCGAGCTCCGCGCCCAGCCAGGGGCCGTCCGGCGGGACGACCAGGGTGGCACCGGCCAGGACGGAGATGAACAGTTCCAGCACGGAGGCGTCGAAGCTGGGCGAGGAGAACTGCAGCACCCGGTCGCCGGGGCGCACCGCGTAGCGCTCGACGGCCGCGGCGGTGAACCCGGCGATGCCCCGGTGGGTGACCACCACGCCCTTGGGGGTCCCGGTGGAGCCCGAGGTGTAGATGACGTACGCCGCGTGGTCGGTGCCGGGCCCGGCGGCTCCGGCTTCTCTCTCTGCTTCCGCAGCTCCCTCCACCTCCGCCTCCAGCGCCGCGGCGACCCGGTCCGGGTCGTCCAGCACCACGGCGGGCACGGCGTCGGCGAGCATCAGCGCCCGCCGCTCGGCCGGGTAGCCCGGGTCCACCGGCAGGAAGGCGGCGCCGCAGCGGGCGACGGCCAGCTCGGCGGCGACCAGTTCCATCGAGCGCGGCAGCACCAGCGCCACCGTGCGGTCCGTGCCCGCGCCGCGCCGTCTCAGCGCGCGGGCCAGCCGGTCGACCCGGTCGGACAGCTCCCGGTAGCTCCAGGTGCGCGAGCCGTCGGTCAGCGCCGGCGCGTGCGGCGCCTCGGCCACCCGGGCGGCGAACAGCTCGTCGAGGGTGCGGCCCGCCGGGCGCGGGTCGGTGACGCCGTCCGGCGCCCCGGCGGTGTCGCGGGCCGACGGCGGGGCGGACGGACGCACGGGCTGGGCGGGCCACTCGGCCATGGCGGGAGGTCCTTCCGGACGGGGAGGAGGCTGCGCGGGCACCCGGGCGGAGGCCGGCCCTCGGTGCTGCGGGAACAGTGCTGCGGCGGTACGCGAGCGTGGGGGTGCACGGCCGTACGGCGGCCGTACGGCGGCGGTGCGACGGCGGTGCGACGGCAGGTGCGGCCTGCGGCGGCTCAGGCGGGCCCGGTCCGCCGCGCGGTGCGCCCGGACACCTGCACCAGGTCGACCACCCCGGTGGCCGGGTCGCGGTGGAACCACCCGCCCGGCTCGGGCCGGCCGGTGTCGGGCGCGATCAGGTCGTAGCGCAGGTCGGCGTAGCAGCGCAGCGGGAGCGGCAGGTCGCCGTCCACGGAGAGGGTGAGCCCTCCGTCGTGCGCCGCCTCGACGCGGTACCGGATCCCGCCGTTGCGGTAGTCGCCCGCGCATTCCGCCGGCTCGGCCGGGACGCCCCGGGGTTCGCGCTCCCCCGCGGCCACCGGGGCGATCGCGGCGGGCACCGCGATTCCGGTCAACTCGGCCAGTTCTGCCGCGAGTTCCCGCCAGAGTGCGGTGGCGCTGCCCGCGTTGCCGGTGAAGGCGACCACCGTCCCGCCGTCCGGTTCGGCCCGCAGGTGGCAGGAGGTGCCCATGGCGTTGCCGTCGTGGCCGCACCAGAGCCGCCCGTCCTGCCGGTAGAGCGCCAGGCCCGCGCCCCAACTGTCTGCCAGCGCACCCGGGCGGGCCCCGGGCTGGGGGCGGCGCAGCTCGTCGGCGACGTCCGCGGGCAGTGCCTTGGCCCGGCCGATCGCGGCGGCGCCGAACGCGGCCAGGTCGGCGGCGCTCAGCAGCAGCGCCCCGGCGGGCGCCTCCACCGGGGCCAGGTTCTGCCGGACCGGCCGGACCCGACCGGTCGCGGCGTTGAAGGCGTGTCCGGCGGCAAGCGGGCGCCCCGCCGTGACCGGCCCGGCCGGCAGCGGACCGAGGAAGGCGGGCACGGTGTCCAGCGGTTCCAGCAGCAGGGTCGCGACGGCCTCCGGCCAGGGCATCCCGGTCACCGTCTCCACCAGGCGCCCGGCGGCGACGTAGCCGGCGTTGGAGTAGGAGAAGCCCGTCCCGGGCGGGAACAGCGCGTCCCGGGCGGTGCAGACCGCGGCCAGGTAGTGCGCCGCGGTGCTCCGGGCGGCCGTGTCGGAGTCCGGCCCGGTGGGCAGTCCGCCGGTGTGGCCAAGGAGTTGACGGATCGTCACATCATGGAGCGGGCGGAACTCGGGCAGGTGCGCGGCGACCCGGTCGTCGAGGTCGAGGTCCCCGTCGTCGGCGAGCAGCACCACCAGGGCCGCGGTGTACGGCTTGGTGAGCGACCCGACCGGCACGGCGGTGTCCCCGGTGAGGGGCGCGCCGGTGGCGGCGTCGGCCACGCCGGTGTGCAGGGCGACGACCTCCGCCCCGGTGTCCAGGACCAGTTGGGCCCCGGGTACCCGGTGGCGGCGCGCGAGTGTGTCGAGCCGGTGCTGCAACTCGCGCCGCAGCAGCTGCGGAACGCGCTCGCGGACCGGCGCGGAAACGGGGTACGGCATGGGCGGTGGCTCCCGTTGACTGGTTCTCGGGTGCGGACGCGACGGCGCGCCCGTGAAGGAATTCCGGATTGCCGAGGAACGCTCTGCCGGATTTACGGCCGGCGGCGCGGCGCAGCGCGAAGTACCGCGCGCACACCGCGATCGACCGAACGCCGTCCGGCAGCAACCGGCCCGACACGAACGGGAATGGGGGCGCCTCCCGGCGCGACACGGCGCGACGACGGCGCACGCGGGGGCGTTCCGGGCCACGACGGCGCGCGGCGGCCGGACGGCACGAATACGACCCGTTTTTCCCGCTACCCGGAAAGCCCCGCGCGGCCGAATACCCGGCCCGGGCCGACGGGACCGGACTGGCACCCCGGACACTCCGGCCTGCGGGCCCGTCGGCCCGCACCCCGCAGGGTCGCCCCACCCGGCATCGCAATCCCCCCTGCGCCCCTCCCCCGCGACCACCGTGCGGAACCCTCTCCGCAACGGCCCCGGGAGACAGCGCAATCCTTGACGGACCGAACGTTCGAAAGACGAACGCGGAACAGTCTTCACGGCGGATCACCCGCTCGCAACCCCTTCCGATTGAACGGAAAGCAATTCTCATGGGAAACGGACCGGCGAAATCCCTGATGTGGCTCCCGACCACGGGCGGAACCCCTGATGACGCCTGTGAATTGGTTGGCCGAAACCGTGGCCGTCGGATCCCGACGGGCCGGAACCAGATTTCCGCCGACATCGCAGAGTGGCCACAATGACGCTCGGGACGGCTGTGCGGAAATGCGACGGAGGATATCGGAGGTGAAAGGAAAGGGCCTGTGGTTCGGACGTGTCGCGCGGTGTTCCCGGAGCCGGCGGCGCATCGTGGTGCGCCGTACCGGGGGACTCGCGTTCCGCAACGGCGCACGGCGGCTCGGGACGGCTCACGGGGCTCGACGGCGCACCGGGGCCGGGCCGCGCGCCGCGCGGCGGCTCACGACCCCCGATGTCACGACCCCCCGATGTCACGTTCCGCCGCGCTGCCCGGTCCACCCGGTACCTGCACGACGAAGAACGAAGGGAGCGTCCTCACCATGAAGGCCGTCATCGTGTGTGTCTCGGTGTCCCACGGCAACACCCGGCGGATCGCCGAGGCGATCGCCCGGCCGCTGGCCGCGCCGGTGGTCGCACCGGAGGAGCTGGACCCGGCCGATCTCACCGGCTACGACCTGGTCGGGTTCGGCTCGGGCGTCTTCACCGGCCGCCTCCACCCGCGCCTGCGGCGCTTCGTGAGCACCGTTCCGTCCGTCCTCCCGTCCGCCGAACACCCCTGCCGGGCCTTCGTGTTCGCCACCAGCGGCCTGCCCGAACCCGGCTTCCGCCCCTTCACCCGGCCGACGGAGCGCGCCCTGGCGGCGAAGGGCTTCCGGGTCGTCGACGGCTTCACGGCTCGCGGCCACGACACCTGGCTCCCGTTCCGCCTGGTCGGCGGGATCAACAAGCACCGCCCCGACAGCCGCGACCTCGCGGCCGCCCACGCCTTCGCCGAGCGCCTGCGGACCGCGACCACCCCGACGTCCTGAGCCCGACGTCCTGAGCCCCGCACCCCGGGTCCGGTGGCCGGGCCCCCGCCCGACCACCGGACCGCCTACCTGCCCCGGAGGCCCGACACCCGCGCCCGGGCCCGCGCCACCCGCACCTCCCGGACTGCTCCCCTGCCCCGACGCCGGGTGAGCACCACCAACAGCACCAACTGCACCACCGCGCCCACCCCCTGGCCGGCCCACACCCCGTCCACCCCCCACCAGTGCGACAGCACCACCGCCGCCCCCAACTGCCCACCGAGCCCGAACACCGCCGACACCACCAACGCCCGCCCGGCCCCGGTCGCCTGGTGGTAGCCGCCGAGGGCGACCGCCGGGGCGTACGGCAGCAGGTAGAGGGCCGTCAGGTGGAGGAACCCCGTGGCCTGGGCGGTCACCGCCGGGTCGTCGGTGAACAGCGCGGTGAGCGGGCCGGCCGCGCCCGCCGCCAGCAGCGCCGCCGCGGCGCCCAGCCCGACGGCGAGCCGGACGGTGGCGCGCCGGAGGTCGCGCAGCGGCTCGGGCGCACCGGCCCCGGCGAGGTGGGCGGCCCGGAGGGCGGCGGCCTGGCGCAGCGCGTAGAAGGCCATGGTGAGCAGGAGCAGCAGCCGGTAGCCGATGCCGTACCCGGCCACCGCCGCCACCCCGAAGCCCGCGACCAGGGCGAGTTGGGCCGTGCCGACGGCCATCCGGGCGGTGAAGTCCAGCCCGAACGGCGCGCCGGCCCGCAGGATGCCGACGGCCGCCGGGCCGACGCCCCGGACCGGCCCGCCGACCCGGGGCCGCAGGCGCAGGGTGACGGCGAGGGCGATCGCCCGGGAGGCGGTCAGGGCGAGCGCCGCGCCGGGCACGCCGAGGGCGGGCAGCGGGCCGGCGCCGAGGATCAGCAGCGGGTCGAGGACCAGCAGCAGGGCGTTGGAGAGCAGCGCGATCCGCATCGGGGTGCGGGTGTCGCCGGTGCCCTTGAAGAGTTCGTCGGCGACCCGCTGGGCGAAGAAGAGCCCGAAGGCCGGGAAGGCGACGGTGAGGTATTCGGCGGCCCTGGCGGCGGCCTCGCCGTCGAGGAAGGCCTCCGCGATCCGGTCCCGCAGCAGGAAGCCGGGGGTGGCGAGGGCGAGGGTGCCGAGCGCGCAGAGCCGCCAGGCGGCGCGGGTGATCCGCCCGGCCTCGTCCCGGTCCCCGGCGCCGAGGGCCCGGGCGAGCCGGACGCTGACGCCGGAGGACACCACCAGGACGAGTCCGAGCAGCAGGTTCTCCAGGGTTCCGGCCAGGGTGACGGCGGCGACGGCGGCCCCGCCGAGGCCGGCCACCCAGAGCGTCCCGATCACCGTGGCGATCACTCCGGACAGCAGTTCCGCGTAGACCGGTCCGGCCAACAAGGCCAGCCGGACGGACTGTTCACGCACGGGTCCCCCCATCGTCGCGCCACCCGCACCGGAGCGAGTGACTGCCTCGAATGGATATACATCGATTCGAGGCACCTCGACAAGAGGTAGCATCATCCGCGGTACGGGGCGCATCATGGGGCGCACTCCGACGAAAGGGCTCCGACCGTGCTGACCCTCGCGATCCTCGGCTTCCTGTACGACCAGCCCCTGCACGGCTACGAACTCAAGTCCCGGATCACCGGGTTGGCCGGTCACGTCCGTCCGGTCAGCGACGGCGCGCTCTACCCCGCGATCACCCGGCTGGAGAAGGCCGCCCTGCTGCACCGCCGCACCGAACCCGGCAGCGGCGCCGCGCCGCGCCAGACCCTGGAGCTCTCCCCGGAGGGCCGGGCGGAGCTGCTGCGGCGACTGGCCGACCCCGAACAGGCCGAGATCACCGACCAGATCCGCTTCTTCACCCTCGCCGCGTTCCTCCACCACCTGGCCGACCCGGCCCGGCAGGCCGCCGTGCTCCGGCGCCGACTGGACTTCCTGGAGGCGCCGAGCAGCTTCTTCTACGACGGGGACGGCCGACCGGTCACCGCCGAGCGGGAGCCGAACCCGTTCCGGCGCGGCATGCTGCTGGTCGCCCGGGCCTCCGGCGCCGCCGAACGCGCCTGGCTGGCCGAGACCATCGCCGGGCTGGAGGGCGCCGCGGGCGGCACCGGTCCGCGGTGACCCCCTGACAGCGCCTCACCGCGGACCGGTGGCGCCCGAACCGCCCGGGCGCCCCAAGGGGCGCGGGCGACCGGCCCGAACGGCACGTCGAACGGCCCCGCCCCGGCGCGGAACCACGCCCTCCGAACCCGCCCCAGGGCGGCCCGGGCGTGGCTATGATGGCCTGCCTCACGACCACGGCGACCCTCCGCCGGCGTGATCCACCACCGCGCCCCGCCCGCCCCCTGGAGGCAGCCGTGCCCAGTGAAGAGACCGCAGCCACCGGCCCCGCCCCGCTCAGGCGGGACGACATCCCGGGCTGGTTCTTCGGCCTGGACCGGGCCGCGTTCTCCCATCTGCTGTCCGCCCAGACGGCCGCCGGGGTCAGCGGGGACATCCTGGAACTGGGCAGCTACCTCGGCCGCAGCGCCGTCCTGCTCGGGGACCACCTCCGGCCGGGCGAGCGGCTGACCGTCTGCGACCTCTTCGACTCCGAGGCCTCCGACGCGGAGAACGCCGCCGAGATGTCCATGTCCTACCGCAAGACCCTGACCCGCAGCGCCTTCGAGTCCAACTACCTCGCCTTCCACGCCGAGTTGCCCGAGATCGTCCAGGCCCCCACCTCGGTGCTGGCCGACGGCCGGATCCCGGCGGGCAGCTGCCGCTTCGTCCACGTCGACGCCTCGCACCTGTACGAGCACGTCAGCGGGGACATCCTGGTGGCCCGGGCCGCGCTCGCCGAGGACGGTCTGATCTCGCTGGACGACTACCGCTCGGAGCACACCCCGGGCGTCTCCGCCGCCGTCTGGGAGGCCGTCTTCACCGGCGGACTGCAGCCGGTGCTGCTCACCCCGATGAAGTTCTACGGCACCTGGGGCGACGCCGCGGCCGCCCGCCGGACCCTGCTGGCCCGCGACTGGCGGGCCGAGGACTACGCCGTCGACGAGGACACCATCGCCGGCCACCAGGTCCTCCGCCTCAACTACCAGGTCAAGACGCCCGCCCAGCTCCAGCGCTCGGCCTCCCGCCGGATCGCCCTGGACCTCCTCCCCCCGGTCGCCACCCGCGCCACCCGCCGGGTCCTGCGCACCCTGCGCGAACGCCGCGCCGTGCGCCCCACCCCGAGCGCCTGACCCCACCGGAGCAGCCCCGGCCCCGGCCCCGCTCCGGCGCGATCCCGACAGATCCGACGCGCCCCCGGACGCCCCCGGACACCGTCCCGGGGGCCCGCCGGAGCCCCACCACCACCTCCGCCACCACCGCCGTCGCAGCGCCCGCTGCGGCGGCGGTTCGCGTTGCGGCGCCGCCGCGCGCCGTTGAGCGGCCCGTGGCACCGCCGTCACCCGGCCGTCATCCGGACTCGGATCGAACTCAGATCGGACCCGGAATGTTTACTTCATATGACTGACGCATTGTCGAAAATTCGTTCACTCACATGGGTGAATCTCTATTAAAGGTTTGCCCATGGACCTTTAAAGACCGCATAGTGATGGCACCTCGATTTGGTCTTGAGAAAGCCAAGTTCAGGCAAAATCCTTGCGAGTCAGGAGAGACCCATGTTCCACGCTTCCACCTCCGCGGGCCCCGGGCAGCGGCTCCGCGCGGCGATCGCGGACCAGGGCACCACGCCCCTGATCGGCGTCCACGACATGTACTCGGCCTCCATCGCGGCCGAGCACTACGACGGCATGTTCGTCTCCGGCTTCGGCTTCGCCGCCTCGTACTACGGCCTGCCGGACATCGGCTTCATCGCCTGGCCCGACATGGTCGCCTTCGTCGAACGGCTGCGCGGCGCGTTCCCCTCGCACCACCTTCTGGTCGACATCGACGACGGCTACGTCGATCCCGAGGTCGCCTGCCACGTGGTGCGCCGGCTGGAGGCCATCGGCGCCTCCGGCGTGATCCTGGAGGACCAGAAGCGCCCGCGCCGCTGCGGGCACGCCGACGGCAAGCAGGTCCTCCCGCTGGAGGAGTACCTGGCGAAGCTCGAACTCGTCCTCGCCGACCGCACCGACCTCCTGGTGGTCGCCCGCACCGACGCCACCGAGGAGGCGGACATCCTGCGCCGCGCCCGCGCGCTCGCCGAGACGGACGCCGACGTGGTCCTGGTGGACGGCGTGCGCAGCGAGGAGTGGATCCGCCGGATCCGCAAGGAGGTCGGCGACAAGCCCCTGCTGTTCAACCAGATCGCGGGCGGCAAGTCCCCCCGGCTGTCCCTCACCGAGCTCACCGAGCTGGGGGTGGACGTCGCGATCTACAGCACGCCGTGCCTGTTCGCGGCCCACCGGGCGATCGACGAGGCGCTCACCGGCCTCAAGAGCGCCGACGGGCGCCTGCCCTCCCAGGCCGAGCTGGCCAAGCCGGTCGGCGTGCGGGAGTCCACCGAACTGCTGGAGCGCAACATCACGCGCTCCCGGCGGCTCGCGGACGTGACGGCTTGAGCCCCGGGCCGCGCCGGCCCGCCCCGTCCTCGGCGGCCGCCGCGCTGCGGGCCACCGTCCTGGGGCTGACCGGGGCGTGCGCCCTGCTCGCGGTCGGCGCGGCCCCGGCCGCCGCGGGCGGCAGCCTGATCACGGTCGTCGACAACTCGCACGCCGACTCCTGGCTGGAGGTCGACCGCACGGCCAACCTCCAGCAGGGCGGCGGCTCCGCGGGCAGCGACCACGACGGCGCCGGGTCCCTGGTCGGGGGCCTGGCCGGAAGCCTGACCGGGGGCCTTGCCGGGAGCCCGGTCGGCGGCGGAGGTGGGCCGTGACGGCCCGCGCCCGGCGCCCACCGTGGTGGCGCAGGTTCGACCCGTACCTGCTGGCGCTGGCGGGCACGGTCGGCCTGGCCGCGCTGTTCCCGGCCTCCGGCGCCGGGGCCCGGTTCGCCGCAACCGCCTGCGACCTCGCCGTGGCCCTGCTGTTCTTCCTGTACGGCGCCCGGCTGTCCACCCGGGAGACCTTGGCCGGGCTGCGCCACCTGAGACTGCACGGCCTGGTGCTCGCCGCCACCTTCGGTCTCTTCCCGCTGCTCGGCCTGGCCACCGCGCTGCTGACGCCGGTTCCGCTGACCGAACAGCTGCAGGCCGGGGTGCTGTTCCTCTGCCTGGTGCCGTCCACGGTGCAGTCCTCGGTGGCGCTGACCGGCGCCGCCGGGGGCGACGTCCCGGCGGCGATCTGCGCGGGGACGTACTCCAGCCTGGCCGGGCTGGTGCTCACCCCGCTGCTGGTCGCCGGACTGCTCGGCTCGCACGCCGGGCTGTCGGCGGACGGGCTGCTGCGGATCGGGCTCCAGCTGCTGGCGCCGTTCCTGCTGGGGCAGGTGCTGCGGCCGTGGATCGGCGGCCTGGTGGCCCGTCACAAACGGCTGCTGACCCCGGTGGACCGCGGCTCGATCCTGCTGGTCGTCTACACGGCGTTCAGCGCGGCGGTGGCCCAGGGCATCTGGCACCAGGCGACGCCGTTCGCCCTGCTCGGCATGGTCGTGGTGCTGCTGGCCCTGCTCGCCGCGACCCTGGCGGCCACCGGGCTCGGGGCGCGCGGGCTGGGGCTGGACCGCCCGGCCGCGATCGCGGCGATGCTGTGCGGTTCGCAGAAGAGCCTGGCCAACGGGCTGCCGATGGCCACCGTGCTGTTCGGGTCGGAGGCGGGGGTGATGGTGCTGCCGCTGATGGCCTACCACCAGCTCCAACTGGTGGTCGGCACCGTCCTGGCCGGGCGCTGGGCCGCCCGGGCACCCGAGCCGGCCGCGGCCGGCGGGCAGCCCACGGCCGAACTCAGCCCGGCGGGCGGGCCGCCAGCGCACGGCTGATCCCCCGGCGGAGCCGGCTGGAGGCACCGGGCAGGTGCCCCAGCCGGCTCAGCCGTTCCTCCGTCAGCTCCGGCCGCCGGGCCAGCAGCAGCACCGCGGCGTACGGCCGCTCGCCGTCCCGCAGCCGCTCGGCCACCAGCTCGACCACCCCGTCCAGGGCCTCGCCGGTGAGCTCTGGGCGGGCGGCTAACAACCGCAGCAGGCAGTTGTCGTCCCAACTGTCGTGCCGCCGGGGTGCGAGGGCGACCAGCACATCGACGGGCGCAGCGGAGTTACGGGCGATCTCGTGCCAGACGAAGGAGTACTCGCACCGGGCCAGCACGCGCAGCACCCCGGGCTGGGCGGTCCGTCGGGCCAGCCGCAGGTAGGCCCCGGGCTCGTGCAGGTGGTCGAGCGCCTCGAAGTCGCCCAGCCCGTCGATCTCGTGGGTGTCGTCCATGTCGGACGCGAGACTAGCGGGGCCCGTCCTGACCCGCGACGCGATTTCACTCCCGGCGGGCGGGCGCCGTGCTGAGCACCGTGTACGGCATGGCCGTCCAGATCCGTCCGTCCACGACGTCCCGGCGCACGGCGGTGCTGCCGACCGGAAAGGGGCGTGCCGTCACCGGACGTAGTAGGCGCGGTGGTGCGCGGCCACCGGCGCGGACTGGTAGGTCCAGACGCCGGCCGCCGGGGCCTCGCCGATCAGCTGGGCGAGGTCGCGGGCGGCCTCCTCGGCCGGGTTGCCGAGGTCGAGCCGGACCCGGTCGGCGGTGCGGTCGTCCAGGGCGTAGTAGCGGTACGGCTGGTGGACGTTGAGCGGTCCGGCGAGCAGCCGGCCCTCGTCGTCGGTGCCGTAGCCGGTGATCGGGGTGTTGTTCACCGGCTCGGGGGTGAGGCCGACCAGGTCGACGTCCAGGGCGAGGATCTCCTCCTGGTGGCGGCGCAGCCCCTCCGCCCCGAGTTCGCCCCGGCGGCAGGAGATGCTCCACCGTTCGCGCACGGCGGCCGCGTTGAGGGAGGGCAGGGTGGTCTCGAACCAGCCGGGGTGCTTGGGTTCGGCGTACAGTCGGCGCCCGGCGTCGATGGCGAGCGGGTTGTCGCACAGCACGTGCAGCCGGGCGATGCCGAGCAGCTTGGTCTGGTCGTAACCCCGGGCGTACTGGCCGTAGTTGACCACCGGGATGCGCTCCTCGGCGAACACCGGGTGGGCGATCAGGTTGATCTCCAGCTCCTCGGTGATGCCGCCGCCGTTCGGGTACTGGGCGAAGTACAGCTGGTAGTTGAGCGAGACGCAGGCCCCGCCGTCGAAGGTCGCGACGCTCAGCCCGGGGTGGCGCTTGTCGAGCAGCCGGCGGGCCCGTTCCGGGTCCACCAGGTAGTCGACGCCGATGTTGTGCAAGGCGCCGTAGTGGAAGGGCAGGTGGTACGGCTCCGGGACGGGCGGCAGCGGCAGGCCGGTCATGAGGGCTCCGAGAACGAGGGGGGTACGGGCGTGCGGGGCGGGGAGAGGGCGGCCGGCCGCCGCAGCTCCAGCAGGTCCTGGTGCATCCGCTCGGCGCTGCGCAGCGCGAGGGCGGCCATGGTGAGCGAGGGGTTGGAGGTGCCGAGCGAGGGCATCGAGCCGCAGCCGACCGCGTACAGGTTGGGGTGGTCCCAGCAGCGCTGCCACTGGTCGACCACGGAGTTGCCGGGGGAATCGCCCATCAGGTGGGTGCCGCCGGCGTGGCCGGCTCCCCGGTAGCCGTGGACGGCGCCGCGGTGCTCCAGCCGTCCGGGCCAGCCCGCGCCCGGGTAGGCGGTGTGGTCCTCGGCGCCCAGCAGGGCGAAGAGCTGGTCGGAGACGGCCCGGGCGGAGGCCATGCCCTCGCGGACGTAGCCGTCCAGGTCGTAGTGGATCGCGGGGGCGGGCAGGCCGAGCGGGTCGCGCCGCTGCGGGTCGAGGGTGACCCGGTTGGCCGGGTCGGCGGGCTGCTCCAGTTCGAACTGGAGCGAGAACTGCCGCCCGAGCCGGTCGCCGAGGCGTTCGCGCAGCTCCTTGCCGCGCAGCCCGGCGGCGAGCAGCGCGACGGCCTCGGTCGCCGGGTCGCCGCCGGCCCAGGACCAGCCCCAGTTGCCGATCTCGATCCGGAACGGCGCCCGGTACCGGCGGGCCCCGCCGAAGCGGAAGGCCTCCAGTCCGCTGGTGGAGCCGGGCCCCCGGTAGGGGCCGACCTGGCGGGGCATCAGCCCCCAGGTGAGCAGCGCGGGGTGGTCCATCAGGTTCCGGCCGACCTGGTCGCTGCGGTTGGCCAGGCCGGACAGCAGCAGCAGTCGGGCGTTCTCGATCGCGTGCGCGGCGATCACCACCAGGTCGGCGGTCACCCGGTGCGCCGTGCCGCCGGCCAGGTACTCGACCCCGGTGGCCCGTCCGGTCCCCGGGTCGGCGAGCACCCGGCTGACCACGGCCTCGGTGCGCAGTTCGACGGCGGGCGCCCAGCGGGCCTGGGTACGCAGCGGGGTGTACTTGGCGCCGCCCGGGCAGGCGGGGACGCAGCTCGCGCTCCCGGCGCAGGGCGCGCCGTGGCCGGTGCCGGGCCGGGTGGGCAGGCCGTTGCGGGCGTGCGGGGTGCGGGTGACGGCGAGCCGGGCCGGGTCGGTCATGGCGGGGTCGCGCACCGTCCGGCCGTCGAGGGCGCGGGCCAGCTGCCGGTCGAGGTGGCTGGCCGGGATCGCCCGCATCGGGTAGGCGTAGCCGGCGGGGAGGGGCAGGCCGACGGCGCGGCGCTGTTCCTCGGCGTCGGCGGCGACGCCGAGTTCCTGTTCGGCGTCGCGGTAGTGGGGTTCCAGGTCGTGGTAGCCGATCGGCCAGCTGCGGCCGCGGCCGAGGTCGCCGGTGCGGAAGTCCTCGGGGTGCATGCGCGGGGTGAGGCCGGTCCAGAGCAGTCCGGTGCCGCCGTTGGCACGCAGGTAGCCGCTGGCGTAGGGCAGCGGGCCGTACTGGCGCAGGTGCCCGTCGGCGGTGTAGCCGCCGTCCGGGTGGCCGGTGAGGTCGGTGACGTCGGGTGAGGGGGCGTCGGGGTTGTGCGGGTAGGGCGAGGTGGGCGGGCCGCCGCCGGCCGCGCGGTGGGCGGCGGAGGTGTCGGCGCTGCCCGGTGCGGTCCGGCCGGCTTCCAGGACGAGGACCCGCCATCCCCGGGCGCCGAGGCGCTGGGCGACCAGGCTGCCGGCGAAGCCGGCCCCGACCACGACGGCGTCCCAGTGGGCGCTCACCGCTGCTCACCTCCGGACGACGCGCCGCCGAACGGGGCACTGCCGGACGGGGCGCCTCCGGACGCGGCACTGCCGGACGGGGCCTCGGCCCAGCTGCCGTACCCGGGGGCGGCGGCGCCGGGCGGGCTGCCCCGGAAGGTCCGCCAGACCAGTCCGTGGTCGTGGGCGCGGGTGGAGCTCGGGGCCTCGCCGGGCCAGGCGCCGACGTACCAGAGGTGGACCAGGGCGTGCTCGTCGCGGACCCGGTGGGCCAGGGTGGTGCGGTGGTGTTCGTCGGCCATGCCGGTGGCGCGGAGTTCGGGGACGTCGAAGCCGGTGAGTTCGGCGCTGACGCGCAGGAACTCGTCGAGGTCGGCGAGTTCGTCCTCCTCGGCGGGCCCCCAGGGCCCGTACGGGTCGTCGGCTGCGGTGCGATCGTCGGACACGGACACGCGGGCACCCCCGGGATCGTCGGCGGACGGCCAGGAGCGGATGGCCAAGACATGACAGACCGCTGCCCATCGGACACGGTCCGCCTGCTCAGCGTGATCCTCCCTCCCGGGCGGAGCACCGAGGGCGGCTTGCCCGAATGTGACGCATCTTGATCAGTTCACGACCGAGTGCCGCCCCTCCACGGCTGTTCCTGGACCGATTCCGCTCAGCCCAGCGCGCGCACCGCCGCCAGCACGTCCAGGCCGAGCGCCGGATCCGCGTCCTCGGGCAGGTTGACGGACAGCCGGGTGACCAGGCCCGCGTACCGCCGGTGGATCTCCCGGGCGGCCTCCTCGACCGTGCCGGAGACCGCGAAGGCGTCGAACACCTCGTCCGAGATCAGCGCCGTCATCTCGGCCCAGCGCCCGCGCACCGAGTGGGTGTGCAGCTCCTCCTGCAACCCCTCCCAGCCGTGCTGCGCCAGCACCGGGCGGTAGGCCGGGGTGGAGGCGTAGAAGGCCAGCCGCTCGCGCACCCCCGCCCGGTTGGCCGCCAGCTCCTCCTCGGTCCGGCCGGTGGCGGTGAGCACGTTGCCGACGGTCTCGAACGGCCGCCCGGTCCACTCCGCCCCCTCGGCCTCCGCCCGCGCCCGCGCCTCGACCAGCCCGGGCAGCACCTGCTCGGTCAGGTAGGCGGTGGAGGAGAACGGGTGCGCGAGGAAGCCGTCCGCCACCGCCCCGGCGGTGCGGGTCATCAGCGGCCCGACGCCCGCGAGCAGGATCCGGGGCACCCCGGAGGGGACCGGGTCGGGCGAGAACACCGGCGTCATCACCGTGTGGGTGTAGAACTCGCCCCGGAACCGCAGCCGTTCACCGGTCTGCCAGCTGTGCCAGATCGCCCGCACCGCGTGCACGTACTCCCGCATCCGGGCGGCCGGCCGGTCCCAGGGCATCCCGAAGCGCTTCTCGATGTGCGGCTTGACCTGCGAGCCCAGCCCGATGACGGCCCGTCCGCCGGAGGCCGCGTGCAGCCCCCAGGCCTGGTAGGCCAGCGTCATCGGGGTGCGGGCGAAGGCCACCGCGATGCCGGTGGCCAGCTCGATCGACGCTGTGCGGTCGGCCGCGCGGGCGAGCTGGAGGAACGGGTCGTACGCGGTCTCGGCGACCACCAGCCGGTCCATGCCCCGGCGTTCGGCCTGTTCGGCGGCGTCGAGGATGCCGGCCGGGTGCCCGGAGGCGGTGGCGTCGAGGCGGAGGGCGGCGGATCGGTCCATGCGGGTGCTCCTGGTCGCGGGGCTGGGGCCTGGCTCGCGCCGTGCGGTGCCGGGCTGGTGCGGTGCCGTGCGGCGGCAGTACCCGCCCAGCCTGCCACGCCGCCACGGGCCGGCCGGACCTCCTCGTCGTACAGCGCCTCCAGGACGTACGCAGCGCCCATCCGGCTGATGTACAACTGACCGACAACGCCGGAGGCATTCCGAGGGAGGAGCGTCCCGTGCTCGTGCAGCCCGTCGCCCGCACCACCGCAGGAACCGTCCGCGGCTTCGTGGACCGCGGCCTCGCCGCCTTCCGCGGCATCCCCTACGGCCGGCCCCCGGTCGGCCCGCTCCGCTTCGCCGCCCCCGTACCGCCCGAGCCCTGGGACGGCGTCCGCGAGGCCGTCGCGTACGGCCCCGTCGTCCCCCAGTCCGGCCCCCTCCAGGCCGAACCGACCACCGGCACCGACTGGTTGACGCTCAACGTCTGCACCCCGCACCCGGACTCGGCCGGGTTGCCGGTGCTGGTCTGGCTGCACGGCGGCGGCTTCATCTCCGGCACCGCGGGCGACCCGCTGTACGACCCGACCGAGCCGGCCCGGGCCGGCCTGGTCGTGGTGACCGTCAACTACCGGGTGGGCGCCGAGGGTTTCGCCCTCCTCGACGGCGCCCCGGCCAACCGCGCCTTCCTCGACCAGATCGCGGCCCTGGAGTGGGTGCGGGACAACATCGCCGCGTTCGGCGGCGATCCCGCCCGGGTCACCGTCGCCGGCCAGTCGGCCGGGGCCTCCTCGGTGGCCGCGCTGCTGGCCGTGCCGCGGGCCCGCGGCCTGTTCCACCGGGCGATCGCCCACTCCGTCGGCGGCAACCTCGCCACCCCCGCGCTGGCCGCCGAGATCACCGCCGCCCTGGCGGAACGGCTCGGCACCGCCCCCACCGCGGCCGGCCTCGCCGCCACCGACCCCTGGCAGCTGGCCGAGGCCGTCACCGGGCTCGGCGCGGCCCTCCCCGGGCACCTCGCGCGCTGGGGCCGGCTCGCCCACACCGGCGTCCCCACCGTGCCGGTGGTCGACGGCGAGCTCCTCACCGAGGAGCCCTGGACGGCACTGGCCGCCGGACGGGCCGAGGGCATCGAGCTGCTGGTCGGTCACGCCCGGGAGGAGTTCCGGCTGTTCGCCGTCCTGGCCGGCCGGCACGGCGCCTTCACCGAGGAGGACGCCCGCACCGCGCTGGCGCTGCTCGCCCCGCACCCGGGCGGCCCGGACGCCTACCGCGCCGCCTTCCCCGGCGCCACGCCCGACACCCTGGTCGAGGCCGTCTTCTCCGACGCGCTGTTCCGGATCCCCTCGCTCCACCTCGCCGAGGGCAACACGGCGGCCGGCGGCACCTCCCACCTCTTCCGACTCGCCTACCCGGCCCCCGCCCTGGGCGGGGTGTTCGGCGCCTGCCACGGCCTGGACGTCCCGCTGGCCTTCGGCTCCCTGGACAGCCCGATGGGCCGGCACTTCCTCGGCGACCCGCCCGCCCCGGAGGCCGTCGCGGTCTCCCGGGAGCTCCAGCAGGCCTGGGTCCGCTTCGTCGGCACCGGCGACCCGGGCTGGGCCGCCCACGAGCCGGAGCAGCAGCTCACCCGGGTCCTGGGCGCCCGTTCGGAGACCGTCCGCTACCCGGACCAGGCCTCCCGCGGCATCTGGGCGCAGGGCGGCCCGACCCGCTTCGACCTGGTCTGACGCTCCCCCGGCCCGGGCGGGGTCCTCCCCCCGCCCGTATGGACGCTCAGCGCCCGACCGAGGCCAGGTACCCGGCGGTCAGCTCGGGCGTGGCCAGCCAGGCGGCGTGGTCGCTCGGCTCGGCGTAGGTGTTGGCCAGCCGACAGGCGACCTCCGGGTGTTCCGCCGCGGCCGCGAAGACGCCCTGGAGGTGGTCCGGCATGGTCAGCAGGGCGGTGGTGAAGTCGACGGCGTGGCGGGCGTGCCGCTGCCAGAACCCTTCGGCGGTGCGGCACATCCAGTCCGCGGTGAACGGGGCGTCGCCGTGCTCGCGGATCGCCCGCCGGTACGCCTGCGCCGCGCGGGCGGCGCCGTTGGCGCCCTGGCCGGTGATCGGGTCGTTGACCACCACCGCGTCGCCCACGCCCAGCACGTGCACGGCGTCGACGCCCGAGCCCAGTTCGGCCACCGGCCGGCGGACGGTCGGGGTGACAGCGCCGCACAGCCCGGCCCCGGCGTCGGTCGGCTCGGCCTCCCGCCACAGCTCCGCCTCCCAGGGCAGGTGCTCGGCCAGCAGGGCGCGGATCCGGTCGAGGTGGACGTCGGGCGCGGGCCCGTCGCCGAACACGTCCAGCGGGCCGCCGGGCAGCGCCTCCCAGAGCAGGATGTCGCACGGGCCGGTGCGGGTCAGGGCCGGCTGGAGGTAGAGCTCGCCCAGGCCGGGCAGGGCGTGCATCCGGGCCCTGGGCCCGGCGGCCGGGTCGGGCGCCCCGACGCCGTGCGCGTAGAGGCAGGACAGGGCGCGCTGCGGCCGGTCGAACGGCGAGCGACGGGGGTCGCGCTCGAAGATCCCGGCGAGCTCGCCGCGGCCGGTCGCGACCACGGTCAGCTGGTGCCGGCGGGCCAGTTCGTGCAGTCCGGCGCGGTCCAGGGAGCGGTACTCGACCAGGCCTCCGCGCTCGGCGAACAGCTCCAGCCAGCGGGACAGTTTGATCCGCTGGTCGACGGACCGGGCCGGCTCGTCGAGGGTCATGGTGAACTCCAGCGCGCGGACGCCCGGCGGCACCACCAGCGCCGCGTCCACCGAGTGCACCGCCGGGGCCTCGGCCGCCCACAGGTCGAGCCCGGCCGCCGCCTCGATCCGCAGCGCCGGGCCGAACATCGCCTGGGTGGACAGCACCCGCCCGTCCCGCAGCTGGTCCGGGGTGCGCTCGGCGACCAGTGTCACCTCGCAGCCGTCGGCCAGCAGCCCGAGCGCGAGCTGGAGGCCGGCCTGGCCCGCTCCGACGACGGCGATCCGGCGCATGCGGCGGCCTCCCTGGCTCTGTCGACGATCCGCTGACGATCCGTTGACGGTCCATCAACCAGGCACAGTAGTCGAGCCGCCGGGCCACCGGCAGGGGCCGGACGCGACGGAACGCGGGGCCCTCGTGCGGGCCGCTCCGACCATCGAACCCGTTCGCATAGTCATGCACCGAGATAACTCATTGACCATGCCGAGATGTTTGATGTATTCAGTTCTCCGCAAATCTATTCACCGACTCCCGGCTCGAGGTCGCCCACCGCGCGCCGCACCGGGACCACTCGGAGAGGGATCGATCCACCATGCAGCCCGTCGCACCCCGCGGCTTCCGCGCCGTCACGACCAACATGGGCCTCAAGGACGTCGAGGACGACTTCGCGGCCGTCGTCTCCGAAGTCCCCTGCCGGTCGGCCGCGGTGTTCACCCGCTCCCGCTTCGCCGGCCCGAGCGTCCTGCTCAGCCGCGGGGCGGCCGCCCTGGGGGCCTGTCGCGGGATGGTCGTGCTGTCCCGCAACGCCAACGTCGCCACCGGGCGCACCGGGGCGGACAACGCCGCCGAGGTGCGCGACCGGGTCGCCGGGATCGTCGGGATCCCCCCGAAGGAGCTCGTCATCGCCTCCACCGGCGTGATCGGCCGCCCGTACCCCATGGACGGCATCCGCGCCGGGCTCTCCGCCCTGAACTGGCCCTTCCCGGAGGCCGATTACACCGCCGCGGCCAAGGCCATCATGACCACGGACACCCACCACAAGGAGGTCCGGGTCCGCTGCGGCGACGCCGTACTGGTCGGCATCGCCAAGGGCGTCGGCATGATCGAACCCGACATGGCGACCCTGCTGACCTTCTTCTTCACCGACGCCGACCTCCCCGCCGACCGGCTCGACGCCCTGTTCCGCCGCGTCATGGACCGGACCTTCAACGCGCTCAGCATCGACACCGACACCTCCACCAGCGACACCGCCGCGCTCTTCGCCAACGGACTGGCCGGCCCGGTCGACCCGGCCGCCTTCGAACAGGCGCTGGACGAGTGCGCGTTGCACCTCGTACGGGCGATCGCCTCGGACGGCGAGGGCGCGTCCAAGCTGATCGAGGTCCGGGTGACCGGCGCCCGCGACGCCGCCCAGGCCAAGCGCGTCGGCAAGAGCGTGGTCAACTCCCCGCTGGTCAAGGCCGCCGTGCACGGGGCCGACCCGAACTGGGGCCGCATCACCATGGCCGTCGGCAAGCTCAGGGACGAGACCGACATCGACCCGGCCGCCGTCCGGATCGGCTTCGACGAGCTCCCGATGTACCCGGAGGAGCCGGGCGAGGCCCTGCTCGAAGCGGCCCGCCGCTACCTCGGTGGCGACGAGGTGGTGATCCGGATCGACCTGGGTGTCGCCGACGGCGCCTTCACCGTCTACGGCTGCGACCTCACCGAGGAGTACGTCCGGCTCAACTCCGCCTACACCACCTGACGGCCCGGTACGTCCCGGCCCGGCCCCGCTCCCCCTCGGGACGGGGCCGGAACCAGGGCCGGGACAGGAACGCGACGTACCGTCAGCCCCGCAGGTGCGCGGTGAGCAGCCGCACCACGGCGTCGATCTGCTCCGCCAGGTAGAAGTGCCCGCCCGGGAAGACCCGCAGGCTGAACCCCCCGGTGGTGTGCCGCTCCCACTGGGCGACCTGCTCCACCGTTGCGTTGGCGTCGGTCTCCCCCACCAGGGCGGTGATCGGCTGCGGGACGACGGCGTCCGGCGCGGCCAGGTAGGTCTCGATGGCGGTGTAGTCGGCCCGCAGCGCCGGGATGATCAGCTCGCGCAGGGCCGGCACGTCGAGGATCCGCTCGTCCGTACCGCCGAGCCGGACGATCTCCTCCAGCATGCCGTCGTCCGACCTCAGGTGCACCGCGCTGTCCCGGGGCAGCGACGGCGCGCGGCCGGCCGAGACGAACAGCCGCTCCGGCCCGGCCAGGCCGTCCCGGGCGAAGCGGCGGGTGACCTCGAAGGCGACCGCCGCGCCCATGCTGTGCCCGAAGAACACGACCGGGCGGTCCATCCAGCCGCGCAGCTCCTGGTAGACCTGCTCGGCGAGTTCCGGCACCGAGTCGATCGTCGGCTCCGCGTAGCGGTTCTGCCGACCCGGGTACTGGACGGCCAGCACGTCGGCGTACGGCGCCAGCGCGTTGGTGTAGTCCATGTAGTAGCTGGCCGATCCGCCGGCGTGCGGGAAGATCACGATCCGGGCGGGAGCGAAGTCGGACGGGTTGAACCGGCGGAACCACGGGTTGTCGACGGCTGCGCTGCTGGGCATGCGGGGTGTGACCTCTCTCCGTGACGGACTCTGCTCACCCCAGTCTCGCAGTGCACCCGCACCACCGGGGGCGGTTACGGCGGGCGACCCGGATTCCGCCACTCCGGACACCGCACCGACACCCGCCCGTCCTCACCAGTCCTCGTCCTCCTCCGACCGGTCCGCCCAGGGGTCGACCGCCGCGTCCGGCTCGGTCACCCAGCCCGCCGCCAGCACCAGCCGGGAGAGCCGGTGGACGGCGAGGAAGCCGAACGGGCCGCCGAACTCCACGCTGACGTGGCGCTGCAGGAACGGCGGCCGCGACACGGCCGCGCCGCCCGCCGCGATCCCGATCGCCGTCACCGCGGAAGCCCGGAACCCGCGGGCGCCGAAGGTCGCGGTGGCCTTCTGGCGCGCGCTGTCGGCGAACAGCGGCAGCCCGCCGACCTGGAGGCCGGGCAGCCGGTCCTCCGTCGCGGACGGGGTGCTGAGCGTCGTCAGCCCGAAGAGTTCCTTGCGGGCCAGCAGATCGTGCTCGGCCGCCACGGTGAACTGCGGGACGCCCACGGTCAGCAGGTCCTCCGGCTCGTACCGCGCCAGCGCCCCGACCGAGAGCCCGGGGCCGGTGCAGGACTCCCGGTCAGGACTCCCGGTCAGACTCCCGGGCCAGGTACCGCGCGCGGGTCAGTTCGTGGACCCGGACGGCGTTGCCGTTGCCGGGGACGGTGGTCTCCCGCTCGACCCGCAGACCGAGCTTGGCCATCACCCGCTCGGAGGCGGTGTTGCCGATCTGGGCGATGCTGACGACCCGCTCCAACCCGCAGTCCTCGAAGCCGAACCGCAGCGCCGCCGTCGCCGCCTCGGTGGCGATGCCCCGGCCCCAGAACGACCGGCCGAGCCGCCAGCCGATCTCGACGGCGGGCAGCACCTCGGGCAGGAACAGCGGCACCGCCAGGCCCGCGAACCCGGCGAGTTCACCGGTCTCGCGCAGCTCCACCGCGAACAGGCCGAAACCCTCGTCCTCCCAGGCCCGTTCCCACCGCTCGATCGCCGCCCGGCTCAGCTCCGGGCTGAGGACCCGCCGGTCGCCGATCCACCGCATCACCTCGGGGTCCGCGTGCACCTCGCCCATCACCGGCACGTCGCTCTCGCGCCAGCGCCGCAGGATCAGCCGGGAGGTCTCGATCGTCACCATCCGCCCATCATCCCCCCGTTCATCCCCGCCACCGAGCCGGGGTCAGGCCCGTCGCACCGCCAGCACGGCCGAACTGCCGGGCGTGGTCAGCACTTCGCTCGCCGCCAGCGCCGGATGCGTCAGGTAGTGCAAGCGCAGCCGGTCGACCTCGCCGCCGTAGCGGGGCGGCCAGTGCGGCGAGGGCGTGAAGTCGTCCAGGAGCAACAGGCCGCCGGGGGCGAGCAGGTCGACCACGCGGTCGGGGTCGTCGCGCTTGCCGCCGCCGTCGCAGAAGAACACGTCGAACGGCGCGTGTTCCTCCAGCAGCCGCCAGTCCCCGTGCAGCACCCGCACCCGGTCGTCCCCCTCGAACAAGGCCGCGGCCTCCCGGGCCAGTTGCCCGTCCCGCTCGACGGTGACCAGCCGGGCCCCGAGGCCGAGCCCGCTGCGCAGCCAGGCCGTACCGACGCCCGCACCCGTGCCGCTCTCGGCGACCGTCCCGCCCGGCTTGGCCGCCGCGGCGAACGCCAGCAGCCGGCCGACCTCCCGGGTGCAGCTCTTCCCGAACCCCAGCCGGGCGGCGCCCCGCTCGGCCGCTGACACCCACTCGGGAACGCCCCGTTCCCCGTCCTCCACCATCCGCCACCCCTTCACCGGTTCCGGGCCATCATGCCGCCCGCCCCGAAGGCGACCGTCTCCGCCCTCGACCGGGAGACGGCGTCCAGCAGCAGGACGGAGGCCGCCTCCGGGGTCGGCGGCGGTCCGCCGGACCGGGTGTGCCGGGTGAACGCCGCCGACAGCCGTGCCAGGCCCTGGTGGTGCCGGGCGAACACCCGGGCGGAGGCGTGCCGTCCGCGGGCCCGCTGGCCGTCGAGGGCGGTGGCGGCGCCGACGTCGAGCAGCACCAGGTGCAGTTCGCGGCCCTGCCGGCCGGCCTCCCGGGCGAGCCAGCGACGCATCCAGGCGCGGCTGCCGCAGTCGTGCACCAGCAGCGGTCCACCGCGCCGCACCGAGCTCCGCAGCAGCCGGAAGTGCTCGAGTCGCGCCCACGGCCGGTAGACGGCATACGGCAGGCGCGCGGGCATCACCGCCTCGCAGGCCTCGTGCACCGTCCGCGGGTCCACCGTCGCGGCCCCACCACCGGCCGACCAGCGGCGCAGCAGCGTGCTCTTGCCGGCCCCGGGCAGGCCCGACACCACCACCACGGCCCCGGCCGGGTACTCCACGACGAACCGCTCCCCGGCCGCACCCCGCAGGTCCAGCACCCCACGCGGCGCCAGCACCGCCGCACCCGCCACCCCTGCCGTCCCCGTCGCCCCCGCCGTCCCCGACTCGCCGCTGTCCACCGCTCCCCTGTTCCCTGTCCGATCGACCGCCGACCCTAACAAGCCGGGCGCCCGCACCGTCGCACGGAGCCGGCCCCACCCACCGGGCACCCGTGGTGGCGCCGCACCCTAGACTGACGCATCGTCAGACAGCGGAAGGGTGGGCATGACAGAGGCCGGCGGGACGTACACCGGGCTGGTGCTGGACGGGCTGGCGCGGGATCCGGGGCGGACGGCCCTGTCCCGCGGCACCACGGCGCTGACCGCCCGGGAGTGCCTGGACTCGGTGTTCCGGACGGCCCGCGCGCTGGACCGGGCCGGGCTCGGGCGCGGGGACGGTGTCACCGTGCTCGCCGGGAACACCCCGGAGGCGGTGCTGGTCCGGCTGGCGGCCAACCTGCTGGGCTGCCGGGTGGCGATGCCCGGCCCGGACCTCCCGGTCGCCGACGTGGTGGCGCTGGCCGGGTTCGCCGAGACCGCGGCGCTGGTCTTCGACCCCCTCCGGTACGCCGCGGTGGCCGGGGCGGTGGCGCGGGCGCTGCCCGCCGCGGGGGTGTTCGCCCTCGGCCCGACGGCCTTCGGCACGGACCTCGTCGAGCTCGCCGCGGCCTGCTCCGCCGCCCCGCTGGAGCCGCGCTGCCGCCCCGAGGACGTGATGGCGATCCGGTTCACCAGTGGCACCACCGGCCGGCCGAAGGGCGTGCTGCGCCGCTTCGCCCGTCCGCCCCGGCCCGCGCTGCTGTCCGGGGCGTCCTTCCTGCTCTGCACCCCGCTCGCGCACGGCGGCGGCACGAGTGCGGACCTCGCCCTGGCGGCCGGGGGCACGGTGGTGCTGCAGGAGGGCTTCGCGGCCGAGGAGGTGCTCGCGGCCGTGGAGCGGCACCGGGTGTCCCGGGTGTACCTGCCGCCGCACCTGCTCTACCGGTTGCTGGACCACCCGTTGCTGGCCGGGACGGACACCGGCAGCCTGCGCCGGGTCGGCTACACCGGCTGTCCGCCCTCGCCGCGCCGGCTGGCGGAGGCGACCCGGCGGCTGGGCCGGGTGCTGCACCAGACGTACAGCCTGACGGAGTGCGGGCCGGTCTCCCGGCTGAGCCCGGACGAGCACCTGGACCCGAGGCTGCTGACCACCGCCGGGCGCCCGTACCCGGACACCGGGGTGCGGATCCTGGACGAGGAGGGCGCGCCGCTGCCGCCGGGCCGGACCGGGGAGATCTGCGTCCGCACCCCGACCGCGATGGCCGGGTACTGGCGGGACCCGGAGCTGACCGCGCGGGTGCTGCGGGAGGGCTGGCTGCACACCGGGGACCTGGGCAGCCTGGACGCGGCGGGCTATCTGACGGTGGCGGGCCGACGGGACGCGATGGCCGTTGTCGAGGGGCACAATGTGTTCCCCCACCAGGTCGAGGAGCCGCTGCGCAGCCATCCGGACGTGCACGAGGCGGTGATGTTCACCAGCACCGACCCGGACCGCCTGGAACGCGTCCACGCCGCCGTCGCGGTGGCTCCGCGCGCCCGGGTGACGGCGGACCAGCTGCGCCTCTGGGTCCGGGAGCGCGGGGACGCCCGGTGCGTCCCGGACACCGTCCTGCTGCTCCCCACGATCCCGCTGACCGGGCTGGGCAAGCCCGACCTGCCGGCCCTGCGCGCGCTGGCCGAGGAGCGGCGCGGGCGGACCGCCACCGCCGCGGGGGCGCGCGAAACCATGTGACGCGCCCCTCCGGTGCTTCGAGCGCCCGCGTAGGCCACCTGTTGCGCACCAGCCGACGGGAAGAACCCCACGGTGGGCACTCGACCGTGCGGGCCGAGCTGCCGATACACCCCGGCGGCGCTCCCTCGCACCGCCCCCAGGAGGCACCCCTTGACCTGGCTACGCGTCCTGACCGCACTCGGCATCCTCGCCGCGGCGGCCGGTGCCCTGTTCCTCTTCGCCCGCTGCACCGCCCCCTCCCGGGGGGAGCGCACCGGCGGAGCCGCGCCACCCGACCTCCGGCAGGAGGCCGAGGGCAGCGGCCTCTTCCAGCGGACGGGCGGCGACGGCTGAGGAACCGCCCCTCAGCACCCCCCGCTCTCAGCTCCCCGCGAGGTCGTCCGGGCGGACCTCGATGTGGTCGGCCGCGAGGTCGACCGCCACCCGGTGCTCCATGCCGAGCGACTCCAGGAACTTGACGGGCAGCTGGACCCGGCCGGCGCGGTCGAGCATCACGTACTCGCGCTCGCTGACCGACTCCTCGCCGTGCTCGTCCGTCACGGTGCGGCGCAGCACCTCGCTGCTGGTCCGCCCGTCCCGGATGGCCACCGTGCGGCGGACCTCGCCCGCGACCATCGGGTCGTGGGTGACGATCACGACGGTGGTGCCGAGCTCCCGGTTGACGGTGCGGAAGGACTCGAAGATCACCCCCGCGGTCTCGGAGTCCAGCTCGCCGGTCGGCTCGTCGGCGAGCAGCACCGGAGGGTTGTTGGCCATCGCCACCGCGATGGCGACCCGCTGCTGCTGGCCGCCGGAGAGCTCGTTGGGGCGCCGGTGGGCGAGTTCCCCGATCTCCAGGGCCTCCATCAGCTCGGCCACCCGGGCGGCCTGCTGCTTCGAGCCGGTCGCCCCGCTCCGGCGGCCGCGCAACTGCATCGGCAGGGCGATGTTCTCGGCGGCGGTCAGGAACGGCAGCAGGTTGCGGGCCGTCTGCTGCCAGATGAAGCCGACCACCTCGCGGCGGTAGCGCAGCCGTTCCTTGGCGGACATCTCCAGCAGGTCGCAGCCCGCGACGGTGGCGGTGCCCGCGGTCGGCACGTCGAGGCCGGCGAGGATGGTCAGCAGGGTCGACTTGCCGCTGCCGGAGGCACCGACCAGGGCGACCAGGTCGCCCTGCTGGATGGTCAGTTCCAGACCTTGCAGGGCCTGGACCTCGATGCCCTCGGCGCTGAAGATCCGGACCAGTCGGTCGCAGACGATGGCCGAGCCCGCTCCGTAGGCCTTGGGCGAGGCGGCGGCCAGGGCCCGCTGGCGGAGCTCCTGGAGGCTGGGAGCCTCGACCGCCGGCCGCTCCTGGGGGGTGCTCTTCACGGCTGCTCTCCTGTCTCGACGGTCCGGTCGGCCCGGTCGGTGCGGTCTGTCTGTGCGGTCCGGTCGGCGTGTGCGGCCCGGTCGGCGTGTGCAGCCCGGTCGGTCGGTCCGGTGCCGGTGGTCCGGCGGCTCCGAACGCCGCGGCCGGTGCCGATGGCTCCCACGGTGGCGGCGCGGGCCGTCCCTCGCGGCGTCATGCCTGCTCCCCGGCTCGGAGTTCGGTGGCGATCTGGCGTCGGCCGGCGACGAGGGTCTCCAGGACGATGCCGAGGCCGACCAGTAGGGCGAGGCCGGCGGTGGGCAGCAGGACGGGGAGCAGGACGGGGGTGATGGCGTCGCCGACCTTGGCGCCGACCAGGGTGGAGATGTCGAAGGCGCCGCCGAGCAGGGCGACGGCCGTGAGGGCGACCAGGCCGCCGCCGACGGCGGCCGCGAGGGTCTGCGGCAGTGCCTCGGTGATGATCAGTGCGAGTCCTTGGCGGGGGCGTAGGCCCATGGTGCGCAGGCGGGCGAGGACGGCGGTGCGCTCGGGTGCGGCGCGGAACAGCGTCAGCAGGACGGCGAGCAGGGCGTAGCCGGCTCCGGCGGCGGCCGCGTACCAGAACAGCCGCTCGGCGGCGTGCTGCAACGGATCGTCGGCGAGCACGGTGACCGCCTCCGCGCTGCTGTGCACCGTGTACCCCACGGGCAGGCCGTGGGTGCTCTTGCCGGCGGCCGCGGCGTCGTCCGCGACCAGCTTGGCCAGACCGGTCGGCTGGGCGCCGCCGTTGTCCCGCAGGGTCGACCTGACCCGTTCGGGGTCGATGTCCCCGACGGCGAACCACTTGTTCACCCGCTTCGCGTCCGGCAGCCGCTCCCAGGCGGGACCGGCCGGAACCACGACGAAGGGCTTGCCCGGGTCCGGCAGGGCCGGGGTCGCGGCGACGGTCGCGACGACGCTCAGGTGCAGGGCGTTGCCGTTGGGCGTGCGCACCTGGGACGGCCCGGCGGCCAGGCGCTTGGCCAGGTCGCGGCTGACCAGGGCGGGCACCGGGGTGTCCCGGCCGCCCGACGTCCCGGCCAGCTTCGCCGGGTCGAACTCGCCGACCCCGACCGTGCGGGAGATCTCGGCGTAGGCCGCCGGATCCACCACCACCAGGTAGGCCTCGGTGTAGTCCTGGTCGGCGCCGACGAAGCGGGCCTTGGGCTCGACCCACGCACCGGTGGAGGCGTGGACGCCGGGCAGGGCGTCGGCGGCCTTGGTGAAGGACTCGGTGAGGGTCGCGTAGTCGGGCAGGGAGACGCTGACGTCCCCGCCGGTGGCGATCCGTGCGGCCCGGGTGCGGACGTGGTCGACGGTGTCGAGCACGGTGGCACCGAAACCGGTGGTGGTCACCGCGATCAGCAGGGCTAGCAGCGGCAGCACGGAGGGCCGGCGCCGCCCCGAGCTGTCCCGGGCCGCCCGGGCCAGGCCCAGGAACGCCACCAGGCCACGGCCCCGCCCGGCCAGCGCCGCCAGCCGGCCGACCGCCACCGGCTCGACCCGCGCCAGCACCAGCCCACCCGTCACCGCCAGCAGCAGCGGCGCGGCCACCAGCAGCGGATCCAACCCGCCACCCGTCCCCACACCCCGACGCCTGACCTCGGCCACCGCCGCCACGGTGACCGCCAGCACCGCCAGCTCACCCACCAGCCGACGCCGGCCACCCGCGGCCCGCCCGCGCGACCACAACAGCGCCGCCCGCGCGGGGAAGGCCAGCAGCGCGATCGACGCCGCCACCAGCGCGGCCAGCACCGCGCCCTCCCACCGCGGCGTCGGCAGCAGCACCACCGCGAGCGCCGCACCGGCCACCGCGGCCGGCAGCACCGTCACCGCGCCCTCACCGACCAAGCGGCCCAGCACCCCGGTCCGCGAACCGCCACGGGCCCGCAGCAGCCGGATCTCCGCAGCTCGGCGGTCGGTGGTCAGCGCCGCGGCCAGGAACAGCACCACGACCGCGACACCCGCGACACCGGCCGGGCCGATCGTGCTGAGCGGCAACGACGCCCGGTAACGGTCGTCCGCCCGGCTCAGGATGTCCGTCAGACTGGAGCCGGTCCGCAGGTCGCCGCGCAGGGTGACGCCGGACAGGTTCGTGGCACCCGGCCCGGTCTGGAGGGAGCTGACCACGGTCCGGGTCCGGGCGAGCTGGTCGGCCCGCAGCGCGCCGGGGTCGACGGGCAGCCGCCAGAAGTTCTCGGCGCCCGAACCCCAGCGCGCCAGCGCGGCCAGGCCGGTGCCGTCGACGAAGCCGCTGGTCGCCCAGTGCTCGTGCTCGGGGACCGGCTTGAGGCAGGCCCGGGCCGGGCAGCCGAGGTTGTCCCAGAACGGGTCCTGGGGGTCGTTGATCCGGTAGAAGCCGACCACCACGGTGGTCCGCTTGGCGCCCACGCCGTCCACGCCGTTGTCGATGACGTCACCGAGCTTGATGTGGATGGTGTCGGCGGCCGTCCTGCTCAGCACGATCGGCAGCGGACCGTCGCCGGTGCCGGGGGTCGGCCAGCTGCCGTCGGTGAGGGTGGCCCGGTCGGCCAGGTCCTGGAGGTAGAACAGGCCGATCTCGGGGTCGGTGCTGTCCGAGATCCGGGCGTACTCCGGGTTGCGCATGGTGCGCCCGCTCAGGGCGCGGGCGCCGTGGGCCTGGCCCGCCTGGGCCAGCGTCAGCTGCCGGCCGACCGTCTCGGTCAGCTGCCGCTGCACCCGGTCGAGCACGACGGCGCTGTCGTCGAGCTGCGTCCGGGAGGTGACCTGGAGGCTGGTCGCGTTGAGGCCCTTCTGGCCGACGAAGTCGCGCAGCGCCGCGTCCGCGCCCCGGTCCGCGATCCGCGGGAAGGCCGCCGCCAGGAAGACGGTGACGAACGCGAGCACCGCCATCAGCAGCGCGGCCAGCGGGTTCGCCCGCAGCCGGGTGGGGACCCAGCGCGCGGGCCGGTGGGCCGGGCGGTGGGCGGTCTCGGGGGCGGGCACGGGGGCGGGCACGCGGGTGCCGGCCTGGGTGGTCACATCTCCTCCACGTGGCGCAGCCGGTTGGCCACGTCTCGACGGCGGCGTCCGATCAGGAAGGCCGACAGCAGCGGGGCGACGGCGATCGCGGCCGCGAACAGCAGGGCCTGGCCGACGGGCAGGTCGATCAGGGCCTCGGGCAGGGGGCGGTGGGCGGCGGGTGTCAGGACCACGAACGGGACGATCAGGTGGACCAGCAGGGCGCCGAGGGCGAGCCCGACCGTCCCGCCGAGCCCGACCAGCAGCGCCTGTTCGGCCGCGACGGTGCGGGTGACCTGCTTGCGCGGCGCGCCCAGGGCGAGCAGCAGCGCGGAGTCCCGGGCGCGCTCGTGGGCGGAGCCGGCCACGGCGGCGACGAAGCCGATCGCGGCGAGCAGGGCGGTGACGAGCGCGATGGCCATCAGCGCGTTCTGCGGGGCGGCGCCCACCGGGTCGCTGAGCATTCCCTCGGTGACCTCGTCGGAGAGCTGGACGTCCTGGGTGCCCGGGGCGGCCCGCAGCGCGGTGGCCAGTTCGGCCGGAGCGCGGTCGCCGGGCCCGGTGGCCGGCAGCCACCACTCGGCGTGGCTGGGCAGCACCCGGCCCTGCGCGGCCAGCAGCCGCGCCACGGTGTCGAGGTCGACGACCAGCGCGCTGCGGCCGCCGACCGGCACGGCCTCGATCGCCTTGGTGATCTTGACCGGGACGACGCCCCCGGCGAACGGCACCCGGACGACGTCGCCGGCGGAGCCGCCGATGAGCTTGAGGTAGTCCTTGGTGGCGACGCCGGACACGGTCGTCGGAGCGTCCCTCCCGGCGGTGCCGAGGACGGCCCGCAGGGAGAGGCCGGTGCCCCTCGCGAAGCGGTAGTCGACGGTGAACAGCCGCCCGGCGTCGGCGGGTTCGGGTGCGACGGTGACCAGCGGGGCGTCCCCGCTCTTGAGCGCCGGACCGTCGACCACGTCCCCCTTCCAGGAGAGGCCGGCCGGCACCGGGACCTCGGTCGCGGGGCCGTCGGCGCTGTCCGAGACGGCCAGCCGGCCGACGGTCACCTCGCCCTCGGCCCGGTCGCTGTAGGAGACGGTCGCCCCGACCAGGGTCAGCGGCGCGGCGACGGAGCCCATCGGCGCGTCGACCAGCGTGGTCAGCGGGGCCGAGGCGTGCTGCTGACCGCTGACCGGGAGGCCGACGAACGGGGCCTTGTGGACGTAGCCGTTGCGGTCCCGCAGCAGCAGGGTCACCTCCGGCGGGGAGGGGGCCATCGGGTGCATCCCGGTGAACAGGCCGGTGTTGTCCACCGTCTGTCGGATGGACAGGTCCGCGTCGATCCGCAGCGGGCGGCCGGGGAGCGGGACCCCGCCCTTGGCACCGGTCGGCGCCGGCTGGGCGAGCGGGCCGAACACCGCCGCCCGGTCGGCCCCGTCGAGCAGGTCGGAACGGATCGGGACGCGGTCGGCGACGGCGGCCGTGTCCAGGGCGAGCAGCTGGCCCGTACCGTTCTGGAGCGGCTGCTGCTCGTGGTAGACCGGGATCAGCCGGTCGCCGCCGGGCAGCGCGCCGTAGCGGCCGCCCTGGCCCATCAGCGCGGTGTGCGCGGCGGATATCCGCAGGCCGCCGGCCGTGTCGAAGGCGGCCTGGTCGCGCTGGGAGTCGGTCCAGGTGGCGTGCTGGCCGAGCGCGAGCACGCCGGTGGCCACGGCCATCACCAGCAGCAGCACCGGCCCGTTGGCCCGGGCGGGCTGACGGGACAGCTGCCAGCCGACCATGGCCGGGCCGAGGCCGCTGCCCCGGGCGGCGACCCGGGCACCCAGCCGGGCGACCAGGGGCAGCAGCCGCAGCACCACCAGCGTTCCCGCGCACAGCGCCAGGGTGGGGGTGGCGACCAGCAGCGGGTCGACGCCGAGCCGGCCGGAGGAGTCGGCGGACAGTCCGCCGCCGTACTGGTCGAGTTGCTGGTACGCGAGCACGGCCAGGGCGAGCACCGCGAGGTCCCCGCCGTTGCGCGCGATGCCGGAGACCACCGCCTGGCGTCGGCCCGCCTTGCGGCGCAGCGCGGCGCCGGCGCCGCGCAGCAGGCCGGGCGCGCTGGCCAGTGCGATGCACAGCAGGGCGCAGACCACGGCCACCGGCCAGAGCGTCCAGCTCAACCGGGTGTCCAGGGCGACCTGGTGGGCGCGGCCGAGGCCGGCCAGGACGCGGACCACGAACGGTGTGAGCAACGGTGCGAACACCGCGGCCGGGAGGGCGAGCAGCACCGACTCCAGGGCGGTGAAGCCACCGAGCCGGGCACCGGAGGCGCCGCGGGCGGCGAGCAGTTCGTTCTCCCGCTCCTGGCGGGTCGAGATCAGCCGGACCACCAGCAGCAGGGCCGCGGCGGCCAGCACGGCGAGTTGCAGCGCGCCGATCAGCAGGGTGGACCGGGCGACCATCAGACTGGCCGACAACTCGCTTACCAGGTCCGGGAGTTCGGTGGTGGCGGTGAGACTGGAGGTCTTCCGCAGGTCGTCGGCCAGGGACTGGGCCCGGCCGCCGATGGCCTCGGCCGTGTCCTGGTCGACGCCCGCGAAGTCGGCGTCGAGCAGCCAGCCGCGGCTGCTCTGCGGCAGGGCCCCGGCCGCGAAGGCGCTCCGGTCGACCATCATCGGGCCGTAGGTGGTGAATCCGCCGGTCTCGACCTCGTGGCCGCCGATCGGGTCGATGCGCCAGTACGCGGCGAACGGATCAGCGGCCCGGTAGACGCCGGTGACCCGGACGGTCAGCGCCGTGCCGTCGAGCCGGTCGGTGAGCGGGACGTCCACGGGCAGTGCCTGGGCGGTCAGGCCGAGCCGGGCCAGCATGGTCTGCGGCACGGCGACCTGCGGGGCCGCGGAGCGGACCGGCCCGGTGACGGCGCCCGGCCAGGCACCGGCGACCAGGCTCACCCGGGAGCGGTCGAGATCCGCGAGGACCGTCAGGTCGACCTTGTCCGTGCTGGACCGACCACCCGCCGGGGCGCCCGGCGCCGTGCTGCTCCCGGCTGCCGGGGCGTCACCGCCCGACAGGCCGAAGGAACGGCTGCGCAGCAGGCTGTCGGTGTGGACCGGTAGGTCGCCGAAGAGCTTCTGCCGGTAGGAGGCGAGCGCCTCCTCGTCCTTCTGCCGCTGGTCGGAGCCGTGTTCCGCGGTCACCACCACAGCGGTCCGGGCATGGCCCGGTCCCTGGAGCGCCTGCCGCAGGCCGGCCTGGCCGACGCTGCTGTTGAAGGTCACCAGAGCGGTCAGTACCGCCGTGGTGATCAGTACCGTCAGCAGGACGGCAGCAGCCAGCGGCAGTCGCCCGCGCACCCTGCGCACGACGAAGCCGAGCATCAAGTTCCTCCCCCGGTCTCAGACCCGGTCGCAATCCAGCCCCCACCCGTCGATCCGTTCCGGACCCTCATCGGTCACGGACGGGCACCCCACGGGCGTACCGGCGCAGTGATCACCGGCATTCGATCGCCGGATAGCGGACGATGCTGTCAGATTCGATCCAGGAACGGAAGGGACTTGCGCGAATCAAGTAAGCAATGAGCAAATTCCTTGTATTGGCGACATCCCCCATGGGGAGAAGCCACTGGAATGCCATGCACACTTCATGACCTCGGGTTCGCCGACCGCCTCCTGACCAGGGAACTTCTCCTTTCGAATTTCTCTGCCCGGGAGATTGAACCCACGAAAGCACCTCATCCGTTGACCCGAACAGAACCGGGTCGTCACCACCCCAGGGGGACGCCGCATGACGCAAGACCAGGCCGCCGACACCACCCTGACGGCCACCGGCCCGATGGTGGCCGTGTCCGATCTGCGGCGCAGCTTCGGCAGCGGGGAGCGGACCGTCCACGCCCTGCGCGGCATCGACTTCTCGATCGAGCGCGGTGAACTCACCGCGCTCAAGGGCCGCTCCGGCTCCGGCAAGACCACCCTGCTCAACCTGGTCGGCGGCCTGGACGCGCCGACCGGCGGCAGCATCGCCCTGGACGGCATCGACCTCGGCGGCCTGGACGAGGACGGCCGGCTCGCCCTGCGGCGGGAGCGGATCGGATTCGTCTTCCAGTCCTTCGGACTGATCCCGATGCTCACCGCCGCCGAGAACGTCGGCGTGCCGATGCGGCTGCGCAAGGTCCCGCCGGCCGAGCGCGAGGAGCGCGCGCACACCCTGCTCGCCCTGGTCGGCCTCGCCGACCACGCCAATCAGCGACCCGGCGAGCTCTCCGGCGGCCAGCAGCAGCGCGTCGCGATCGCCCGCGCACTCGCCAACGACCCCGGCCTGATCATCGCCGACGAGCCCACCGGCCAGCTGGACTCGGAGACCGGCCGCTCGATCATGGAGCTGCTGCGCGCCGTGGTCCGGAGCGAGGGCGTCACCGTCCTGGTCGCCACCCACGACCCGACGCTGATGACCCTCGCCGACCGGGTCATCGAACTCCACGACGGACGGATCCTCAAGGAGGGGGCGGAACAGGCCGCCTAACGGCAGCGGTCCGGGGCTACGGGCGGGGGTGCGGTGGGCGGCAGGCCCACCGC